>JBILYJ010000614.1:0-3119 GCA_044377795.1 Reyranella sp.
GGACGAGGTCGTGGCCGAATTGTTCAAGGCCTATTTCGAGGAGGGCCTGGACATCGGCGACCTCGACACACTGGTCGAATGCGCCGTCCGCGCCGGCATCGAGGAAGCCCCTGCCCGTCACTTCCTCATGGGGGACGAAGGCCGCCAGGAAGTCGTCGCCTCCGACGTCTATGCCCGCCGCCTCGGCATCAACGGCGTGCCCTGCTTCATCGTGAACCGCAAATACGCAGTCTCCGGCGCCCAGCCGCCGCCCGCCTTCGTCGAGGTCTTCAACCTCGCCGAACGCGACGCCGCCACGAGTGCTGCGCAGTCGACCGCGTAACGACCTTCGGCAATTCACCACTGACCTCATCCTGAGGAGCCACGCGCAGCGTGGCGTCTCGAAAGATGGGCAACGCACGCCTTGTTTGTAGCGACCCTTCGAGACGCAGCCTGCGGCCGCTCCTCAGGGTGAGGCCGTGTGTGTTCAGCCATTTATATGTCAGCTATCATATGATATGATAGACAACATATCATGCCCATCAGCGCCCCCCGAAAGGCCGCCATCCGCGCCGAGATCGTCGAGCATGCCGCACGGCTGTTCCGGCTGCGCGGCCATGCCGGCACCAACATCGACGACATCATGCTGGCGGCCGGCCTGACGCGCGGCGCCTTCTATGCGCACTTCACCTCGAAGGACGCCCTGTTCGCCGAGATCGTGCGGATGGGGCACGGGCTGCTGCCCCGGCTGCGCGCGGCTGCGAAGCCGGATTCCGTGCTGGCTTCGTATCTGGACCGGGAGAATCTAGGCGCCACCGCGCAGGGCTGCGCCCTCGCCGCCCTCGCCGGGGACGTCGCTCGGGCACCGCTCGCGGCGCGGCTGGCCTACGCCAACGTTCTCCACGGGGCGATCGCCGAACTGGCGCGCGGAAAGAAGCGCTCGCTCGATGCCGATGCGACCGCCGTCGCGATCCTCGCGGTCGGTGCCGTCACGCTGGCCCGCGCCTCGGGCGACCTGCGGCTCAGCGACTGGCTGCTGCGCTGCGCCCGACGTGCGACGAAGACATTGATGAAACAGCCCCAGCCTAAGCGGCGAGCTTCGCCAAAGAAGAAACGATCGACGTCACGCCGGAAAGTCGCTGCCGCTCTTCCTTCCAGACCCTCTGCACGATCACGCGGTGGTCGGGCCTGAGCTTCACCAGCGGCGCGTTCTTTTGGATCCAGCCGATCAGGCGCTCGGGCTTCTCGAACTTGTTGTCGTGGAAGCTGAGAACGACGGCCTTCTCACCGGCATCGATCTTCTCGACATGGGCGGCGCGGCACAGCAGCTTGAGCGCAACGGTATTCAGCAGGAACTCCGCCTCCACCGGCATGCGGCCGAACCGGTCGACCAGCTCGGCGGCAAAGGAATCGATCTCGCTCTGGCTGGTGAGACCGCCCAGGCGCCGGTAGAGGCCCATGCGCACCGAGAGGTCGGGCACGTATTCCTCGGGGATCAGCACCGGGATGCCGAGATTGATCTGGGGCGACCATTCCGACTTCTCGGCCTCCTGGGAGCGCCCGCGCGCCGCCGCGACGGCCTCCTCGAGGAGCTGCTGGTAGAGCTCGATGCCGACCTCTCGGATATGGCCCGACTGCTCGTCGCCCAGCAGATTGCCGGCGCCGCGGATGTCGAGGTCGTGGCTGGCGAGCTGGAAGCCCGCGCCCAGCGTGTCGAGCGTCTGCATGACCTCCAGCCGCTTGGCCGCCGCCTCGTTCAGCGCCCGGCCCGGCGGCACGGTGAGATAGGCATAGGCGCGCGTCTTGCCGCGACCGACCCGGCCGCGCAGCTGGTAGAGCTGGGCGAGGCCAAACATGTCGGCGCGATGGATGATCATCGTGTTGGCGTTGCGGATGTCGAGGCCGCTTTCCACGATGTTGGTGGAGAGCAGCACGTCGAACTTGCCTTCGACGAAATCCTGCATCGTGTTCTCGATGGTGGTCGGCGACAGCTTGCCGTGCGCCATGCCGAGCCTGATCTCGGGCACAAGCTCGCGGATTTCCTCGGCGACTGACGCCAGGTCCTCGACCCTCGGGCAGACATAGAAGGTCTGCCCGCCGCGATATTGCTCGCGCAGCAGCGCCTCGCGGATGGTGACGCCGTCGAACGGCGTGATGAAGGTGCGCACGGCGAGGCGATCGACCGGCGGCGTGGCGATCAGGCTCATGTCGCGCACGCCGGTCAGCGCAAGCTGCAGGGTGCGCGGGATCGGCGTCGCGGTCAGCGTCAGCACATGGACGTCGGCGCGCAGCTCCTTCAGTCGCTCCTTGTGGGCGACGCCGAAATGCTGCTCCTCGTCGACGATCAGCAGGCCGAGATCCTTGAATTCGATGCCCTTGGCCAGCAGCGCATGTGTGCCGCAGACGATGTTGATCGTGCCGTCCTTCAGCCCTTCCTTGGTGGCCTTGGCCTCCTTGGCCGTGACCAGGCGCGACAGGCGCCCGATGTTCACCGGCATGCCCTGGAAGCGCTCGACGAAGGTGCGGTGATGCTGGCGCGCCAGCAGGGTCGTCGGGCCGATCACGGCCACCTGCTTGCCGGACATCGCCGCGACGAAGGCCGCGCGCAACGCCACTTCGGTCTTGCCGAAGCCGACATCGCCGCAGATCAGCCGGTCCATCGGTTTGCCCGAGGACAGATCGTCCATGACGTCGGAGATCGCCTGGAGCTGGTCGTCGGTCTCGGCATAGGGGAAGCGTGCGCAGAATTCCTCGTAGAGGCCTTCGGGCGGGCTGAGCGTCTCGCCGCGGCGGACCGCGCGCTCGGCGGCGATCTGGATCAGGCGGTCGGCCATGTCGGCGATGCGCTGCTTCAGCCGGGCCTTGCGCGACTGCCAGGCGACGCCGCCCAGGCGGTCGAGCACGGCGCTCTCCTCACCCGCGCCGTAGCGACTCAGCACGTCGATGTTCTCGACCGGCACGAAGAGCTTGTCGCCGCCCTCATAGGTGAGGCGCAGGCAGTCGTGGCGCGCGTAGTGGATTTCCAGCGTCACCAGGCCTTCGTAGCGCCCGACGCCATGCTCGCGATGCACCACGAGGTCGCCGTCGCTGAGCGCCGAGGCCTCGGCAATGAAGCGCTCCGACGGGCGGCGCTTCTTGGC
>JBILYJ010000615.1:0-3116 GCA_044377795.1 Reyranella sp.
GTACAGCAACTCGAACGAGCGCCCGAGACGGCGCAGGCGGCGCGCCATGCACAGCAGCGGCGTGATACCGATGCCCCCGGCGACTAGCACGGTGTGGCTTGCTGTTTCGTTCAGCGAAAAGTTGTTGCGGGGCGCCGTGATCGTAATCTGCATGCCTACACGCAGCCGCTCATGCACGCAGCGCGAGCCGCCGCGGCTCGCGCGGTCGTTCAGCACGCCGACCACGTAAGCACGGGGGTGCTCGTTGGCGCAATTGCAAAGGGAGTAGCTCCGCTCCAGACCATTGGGTAGATGCAGAACGATATGTGAACCGGGCGTGAAAGGCGGAAACTCGCCGCCGCCAGCGGGACGCAGTTCGACACTAATGATGTCGTCCGCCTCCCAGCGCAGCGTGTGAATCATTGCTTGCAGTGTTTGCATTTAGTCGCAGGCAGACGGGTACCTCAGGCCCTGAGTTCGCTTTGGGCCGAGTAACTGCCTCCCTGTGTGATCAATCCAATGAGAAGTTGATCTGCTTGCCAATCTGCGCAAACCTGTCGATGTCTTTCGCGACAGTCGCCTGGAAAATCGCCGGTGGCTCGTCCAGATTGGCTGGTCCATAGCCAAGCTCGGCCAGCCTCTTTTGAATCGCACCATCCTTGACCACCTTAGCGATTGCGGCATGCAGCTGCCGCTTAACGCCCTCCGGGGTGCCGCCGGGAACGGCGATGCCTTGCCACGAGTTGAAGCTGTACCCAGGAATTCCACTTTCACTCAGCGTGGGGACATCCGGAAGAGTCGCCGAACGTTGAGCGGAGGACACTGCAACAGCCTTCAACTTTCCCGTTTTGACAAGCGGAACCGCACCGCCCAGCGTCACCCATGCAAAATCCACCTGCCCGCCCATCACGTCCACCATGGTCGGGCCGCACCCCCTGTAAGGGATGTGAAGCATCTTCATGTTTAGCTGGATATTCAACGCCTCATTCGCCAAATGACCAGGTGTGCCCGCACCACATGCGCCATACGACACCTTGGCATTGGGCGTCTGGCCTAACTTAATGATGTCAGCGAACGAATTTATCGGCGATTGCGGGGATGTGACCAGCAGTTGGGGGGCGTACGCCACGACGATGATTGGATCGATGTCCTTCTTCGCATCGAACGGTATGCTCTTGGACACGCCCGCCGTGATGGCATAAGTATCATTCATCATTAGCATCGAGTGGCCATCCGCCGGACGGCCTGCGACGTAGCGGGCGCCGATCATCCCGCTTGCGCCAGGACGGTTCTCCACGATCACTGACTGGTTCAAGGCAGCACTTATCGGTTGCGCGAGGAGGCGCGCCAGAAGATCGACACCGCCACCGGTCGCGAACGGAACAGTGATGTCTAATTGCTTATTCGGAAAGGCAGGCGCTTGCGCCTGCGCGGGCATGGATCCAAAAAGGTAAAGACAGAGAACAAGCGGCAACGAGGATAAGCGACTAACGGAATTCAACTCGAAATTCATTTGGAGCTCCTTATTAGAAAACTAACCGACTTACAGAAAGATGAAGACGAGACCTATAGCAATGATGCAAGCCCTGTGGCCGAACTAGACACTCAGGAGATGTGACGCAAATAGCTCTTCGACATAGTAGCGCCTGGAGGTGTAGCCTTGGTCATGGCAATACATAGTGAATGCCTCCAAAGTCGCCATGTTCTTCTCCAGACCATACGGCCAGCAATCCTCACCAAAGATTTGCTTCGTTTCTGCGATTGCATACTGTAGAGAGGGCAGCATGAACCTAGAGTGCCCATCGAACATATGGCACAGGCCTGCTTCGTTCTTCGCCAGGTCGAACAACTTGTAAAGGCTCTGGCCGACCCACGGGTTTTTCTCGTAAATCTCACGCTTGACCACCAGCACATGCCGGATGGGAAAGATCTTCGTCTGTTGATAGAACGCAATCTCGTCTTTCTTGTAGTTCGGGAAAAGACGTGTGACATGCGGTGTGCGCTTGAACGCCTGGGGCGGGCGTTCAGACACGAAAGCATCGATATCCCCCGCCTCCAGCATCTGCTCGAGGCTAAGATTGCCTTCTAGAACTTGCAGATTCACCGAGGCTGGTAGCTGCTCTCTATCCACTTTGCTCTTGGTGACCCACTGGATAGACTTCAAGTCAACCTGGTACCGGTCGCTCAATAATCCGCGTGCCCACAACGTGGTCGAACCGAAATAGTTGCCGATTCCGACCCGTTTGCCTACAAGATCTTTGGGGGTGCCAATATTCGACTTCTTGTTAATATAGAGCGTCGAATGCCTGAACGATCGGGATAAGAAGATAGGCAGCGCGATAAGGTCCGTAAGCCCCGCATCCAAACCGATGACATAGTTGCTCAAGGGCATCTCGGCAACGTCGAAGATCCGATAGCGCATCGGCAGTAGCCAGGAGCTGTCGTGATCGACGATCTCCCTGACTATCATGTCGATTCCCTCGGGCGCGAGACTTCCGTCCAGCACAGCGCGAGTCCGGTCATAGCGGATGCACGCAAGAGTCAACTGAAGCTTCTTAGACACTCTGGAGCCCTATCTTGCTTCCCGGCATCAGCCGATTCTCGCGGTCACGTCGATCTCGACGTTGAAAGTGAACAGCAGCTTGGCGCCAACGAGAGTGCGAACCGGGTACGGCTCCTTGAAATACTGCTTGTAGACTTCATTGAAGGCTGCGAAATCATTCAAGTCGGTAAGGTAGACAACCACCTTGACGACATCTTCCAACTTGGAGCCGCACTCGCCCAAGACTAATTTGACGTTTTCAAGCACCTGTATTGTCTGCGTGGCGATATCGCCTTCGATGAACTTGCCCGTATGCAGGTCCATTGGCGTCTGGCCGGAAACATACAAAGTGTCTCCACACTTTATCGCCGACGTCAGTGGAGGGCCCGCCTTCTTTCCGGCTGGCACGTTGACAAATTGTTTCATCTATGTTCTCTCCATTGAGTTGAGGGTGGATTGATATAAGCACTTGAAGCTTGCGAGGCTAGCTTTTCACCATACTGCCGCTGACGATCTTGACAATCTCTTCGATGTTTGGCGCGTAGCGGTAGTCCCGACTGTGCGTGTGGTTTAGGAATGCGCCAGCCTTTAAGCC
>JBILYJ010000126.1:0-12067 GCA_044377795.1 Reyranella sp.
ATCCACGATGACCCGATCGCCGTCGACCAGCACGATCTCCATCGCGCCCGCTGGGGGCGGCGGCACGGGCGTCGAAGCTGCCTCGACTTCGCTGCCGATCACCGCCGGCACGAACCTGGTCGGCTCGTCCGCAGATACCGGCGCAACCCGCCCCATCACACGGCGCCACGAGAACAGCAGGTTCGCATTGAGGTCGTGACGCCGGGCCACCGCCGAAACCGAAGCCCCGCGCTCGTACGTCTCCGCTACGATCTGCCGCTTCTCGTCTTCAGGGCGCACCCGCCGCCGGCGTTTATCCGCAGAGACCGATCTCGAAACTGACATCTGCAATCGTGTCCATCAAGGTTAGCGGACACGGTCATCGTGCCCACGTACCCGCAATCTTCACGACCAGATCATCAGCGTACAGGCGGCCCACGCCGGAGGAATACGTGCCGAGAGAACTGTTTAGGAAAATACTGCGCCTGATCGATGGGCTGCGACGGCGACCAGCTCCAGCATAGGACCGAACGGGGCGGATACGCCGTCACCACAGGAGGAGTGTGTCTGGATGGCGAGGAAAAGGGCCAAATTGATGGATCAAAGGCCACTTTGGATGTCGTGTACGGCGGAAACGGCGGCGGAGACTGTGTCCGCCGCCCATGGCTTCCTGGCAACCCGGCAGAATGATGGGTTTTGCGCCGTTCCAAGGGTTCATCTGGGGAATGTCAGCTTAGAGAGGGCGATAGTCGGGAAGTAATCCCTGCCGGTAGAACCATTCTGGGGGCGGTTGGCGTTTACAGCTATCGGGGTTGAGATGCATTAACGAAAAGACAGGTTGTTTTTTTCAGCTTGGTAGTAAGACCAAAGGCTGAGAAAACGCTGTGCGATTGACTCACAGCATTATTTTTCTTTTCTTTGCGGTGTTCGCGGGAAGCGCGCTTGCGCAAACGGCGCCACGCCCGGCCTCCCCAGCAAGCCCCGCCGCGACGCCTGATGCCACGACCGCCAGCTTTGGCGACTGGGTCTTGCGCTCTAAAAAGAGGAATACAGGATGAAGCACCATAAGAATCGCAGTTAAAATGTTTGATATTCTGATTTTTCAATGACTTTTGGGAAAGTAGGCCGCCGCGTGTCGACGAACACCAGTTTTCGCACCATTGCGAAGAGAGATGAGCACTTGCTCGCGTTAGCGCGGCCACTAGCTTACCCTGCTTCCAAGACCGGACAGTCATGGTGAGGGCGTGACACAGCGCCAAACCGTCTGTGATAGTACCCTGGTCACTTCTGACCTCTCTGCTCTCGCGATCGACCGCAGCGTAGGCCCGCGGCGGCGCGGGCAGTTGCGGCGCATCCTCCTGCGGCTGCTCATCTTGGCTGGGCTTGTCGGCGCGGGGTTTATAGCATGGGGCTGGTACCAGCATGCGCCGCTCGCAGTCGAGTCGGCGGTTGTCTCCAGCGTCTATCCTTCGCAGGGGCTAACGATCCTCAACGCGACCGGCTACGTCGTGGCGCAGCGCAAGGCGTCCGTCGCATCGAAGGCCACCGGGCGCCTCGAATGGCTCGGCGTTCTCGAAGGCAGCAAGGTGAAGATGGGAGAGGTGGTCGCCCGGCTGGAGAACCGCGACACCCAAGCGATGCGCGATCTCGCCGCCGCCAATGTGCTGGTTGCCAAAGCTAATCTCGGTCAGGGTCAGGCCGATCTCGCGGAGGCACAACTTACCTTCAAACGCTCCGACGCGCTTACAACCAAGAAGTTTATTAGCGAGGCCGTTCATGACAGCGCAGTGGCCCGGCTCAGCAAGGCGCAGGCGGCGCTCGCCGGCTATGAGGCAGCCGTTACGGTAGCAGAGGCCAATCTGCGCGTGTCAGAGGACGCCCTGGACCAGACGCTCATCCGCGCTCCCTTCGATGGCGTCGTCCTGACACGCAGCGCAAGTGTTGGCGACACCATCACGCCCTTCTCACAGGCGGTCGACACCAAGGGCGCAGTGGTCACCATCGCAGACATGGACACGCTCGAAGTGGAAGCAGATGTAGCGGAATCCTCGTTCCTGAGCATCTGGGTGAGCCAGCCGGTCGAGATACAGCTGGACGCCATACCTGGCGAGCGCTTCGAGGGCGTGGTGAGCCGGATGGTGCCCACGATGGATCGCTCCAAGGCATCCATGCGTGTTAAGATTCGCTTTGTACACCACGACCAGCGCATCATTCCGGAAATGAGTGCTCGCGCGGCGTTCCTCAAGCGCGAAGTGACGGAGGCAGAGCGCAAGCCCGTCCTTGCACTGCCCTCATCGGCGGTCATCCAGGCAGCGGGAGGCAAGCAGGTTTTTACGATCGAGAGCGGGCGGGCCAGGCTTCAGCCGGTGCAAGTCGGCACCGGAGTTGGCGATCTGGTCGCGGTCAGCGGTCTCGATGCAGGAACCCGTGTGGTTCTCAATCCGCCGGAAGACCTTACCGAAGGCCGCACCGTCAAGGAGGTCGCGCAGTGACCCTGTCACGCGTCCCCGCGGAAAACGCGCGGGACGACGTGCTCATCGCGCTGCGCGGGGTGAGCAAGGGCTACCGGCGTGGCGGGCAAACCTTGCCCGTCCTCTCCGACATCAGTTTTGACATCCGCCGCGCCGAATTCCTTGCACTCATGGGACCTTCAGGATCGGGTAAGTCAACGCTTCTCAACCTTATCGCCGGACTGGATTCGGTAGACAGCGGCTCGATCGAGGTAGGCGGCAAGGATATCACCCGCCTACGGGAATCCGATCTCGCCAACTGGCGAGCTGCGCATGTGGGCTTCATCTTCCAGTTCTATAATCTGATGCCGGTGCTCACGGCGCTAGAGAACGTCGAACTACCGCTCTCGTTGAAGAGTATGGGTCGGCGCGAGCGCCGCGACCGGGCGCAGCTCGCGCTCGAGCTGGTGGGGTTGGGCGATCGCGTCAAACATCTGCCCTCCGAACTCTCGGGTGGGCAGCAGCAGCGCGTGGCGATTGCAAGGGCAATTGTCACCGACCCGATGCTCCTGGTGGCAGACGAACCAACCGGCGACCTCGATCGCCAGTCGGCGGATGATGCGCTGGCAATCATGCAGCGGCTCAACCAAGAAATGGGCAAGACTATCGTGATGGTGACACATGACCGGCGCGCCGCCGAACACGCGAAGGCCATCATGCAACTTGAGAAGGGCGAGCTTTCGCAGCGTGTGGAACTGCGTCATGGGTGAGCACCAGGCATGAGCCAGTGGCTTAAGCTTGTGGCTCGCAATGCCCTGCGCCACAGGCTGCGCACATCGTTGACGGTTGCGGGACTGGTCGTCGCCATACTCACGTTCGGCGTACTCCAGACCATCGTCGATGCTTGGTATGCTGGCGTGGATGGTGCGGTGCCGTCGCGGCTCATCACGCGCAATGCCCTGTCCTTCACGTTGCCGCTGCCGATTACCTATGAGAAGCGGATCCGTGCCGTCGATGGCGTAAGGCGCGTAAGCTACATGAACTGGTTTGGCGGCATCTACAAGGACCCAAAGAACTTCTTTCCGCAATTTGCAATCGAACCTGCGAGCTATCTCGACCTCCACCCGGAAATCCTGATCAACGAAGCTGTGCGTGATAGCTTTCTCGCCGACCGTCGTGCCGCCATCGTTGGGCGCAAACTGGCTAACCGTTATGGCTTCAAACCGGGAGACGTGGTCCAATTGCGCGGCACGGTTTTTCCTGGTGGTTGGGAGTTCGTGATCGCCGGCATTTTCGATGGCCGGGGCAAGTCAGACACCTCGCAGTTTTTCTTCCGCTGGGACTACCTCGACGAAACGCTGCGCCAGCGCTCACCCTCGCAGGCAGGCCATGTTGGCTTCTTTGTGGTGGATACCGGAGACCTCAACCGCGTCGCCCAGGTCAGCCAGGCGATTGATGCAGTTTTCCGAAACTCGCTCGTCGAAACCCTCACCGAAACCGAGCGCGCTTTCCAGATCGGCTTCGTCAAACAGACGGAAGCTATCCTCGTATCCATCCGCATCGTCTCCTTCGTCGTCATCTTTATCATCCTCGCGGTAATGGCCAATACAATGGCGATGACGGCGCGTGAGCGTCTGTCAGAATATGCGACGCTCAAGGCTCTCGGGTTCAGCCCTGGCTATGTGGCCCGGTTGATCCTCGGGGAGTCCCTTGTGATCGCCCTTGCCGGTGGCGCAATCGCCGTTGCACTCACACCACCCGCTGCCGCACGCATCGGTGAAATGACCGATACACTCTTCCCGTCGCTTGTTGTAAGCGGCAGCACTGTTGGCGCACAGGCGCTCGCTGCGTTGGCGGTGGGCATACTCGCAGCACTCCTGCCGATGCGCGGGGCGGCCAGCGTCCGCATCGTCGACGGCCTCCGGGCGGTGGGTTGATCATGCCGTTGCTGCTCGCATACAGCCTGCGGAACTTGCGTGTTCGCAAGCTCACCACACTGCTCACTGCAGGCGGCATGGCGCTTGTCGTCTTCGTCTATGCGGCGGTTCTCATGCTCGACACAGGGCTCAGACAAACACTTGTGGCCACGGGCGACGACACAACCGTCATCTTCGTTCGCCGCTCGGCAGAGGTGGAAATCCAGAGTATCCTCGACCGTGCTGAGGCGAGGATCATCGAAAGCCAGCCCGAAGTCATGATCGGGGTGGAAGGCACACCTCTCGTCTCGAAGGAGCTGGTGGTGCTCATCACGCTGCCGAAGCTCGGCAACGGGCAGGTGAGCAACCTCGTGGTGCGTGGTGTCGGCCGCGAGGCCCTAGCGGTGCGTCCGCAGGTGCATATCGCTGAAGGACGCATGTTCCGACCGGGCTCAAGCGAGGTAGTGATCGGCGGGGCACTCGCCGGGCGTTTCGAGGGTGTTGCGCTCGGCTCGAGCATTCGCTTCGCGCAGCGTGACTGGCAGGTTATCGGTCGGTTTAACGCAGGCGGCAGCGGCTTTGACACTGAGATATGGGGTGACAGCACGCAACTCATGCAGGCGTTCCGGCGCAACGCTTACTCCTCGGTTGTCGTGCGACTGGCCGATCGCGCCCGCTTCAACGTGCTCAAGGCTCGCCTCGAGGCGGATCCCCGGCTGACGGTCGAAGCCAAGCGCGAGCGCATCTTCTATGAGGAGCAGTCGCGCCTTCTCTCCGGGTTCATCCGCATCATCGGCGTGGCGTTGTCGGTGATGTTCTCGCTAGGTGCAGTCTTCGGTGCCACCATCACCATGTACGCCGCCGTGGCGAGCCGCCAGAAGGAAATAGGCGCCCTGCGGGCACTCGGCTTCAGGCGCGCCAGCATCCTCTGGACCTTCCTCGCCGAAGCGATGCTGCTCGGTGTCACCGGCTGGGTGATGGGCCTTTCTCTTGCATCGCTGATGACGCTGGTGAGGGTCACGACGATGAACTGGGCTTCAAGTTCCGAACTGGCTTTCAGTTTCGTGCTCACGCCCGCGATCGCGTTGCAATCGCTGCTGTTCGCCCTCGCCATGGGTTTCCTCGGTGGCTTCCTGCCGGCCGTGCGGGCTGCGCGGCTGAAGATCGTGGACGCTCTGCGGGCCGCCTGAGCGAGGTCATCCTCACGATCAGGAGAGTGTTGCACGCAGGCCAAGATCCACCAGTGCGTCCTGCACGAGCGGAGTGAGTTCGCTGCGCACGGTGATGCGTCCCGGCGCATAACCGGAGACGGTGAAGAAAAACCGCCCGCCGATCCGGAAGCATACGACAAACAGCAGCCCTCCGAGCCGGTCGAGTTCCGCAGTCGTATAACGCTCGAGAATCGAAATATGCAGGAACGATGCCTCGCCGAAGGGGCTCTCGAGCTCACTTGGCAGCGCCCCAAGAAGGCTGAATCCGACGGGAAGACCCGAGCCGAGCGCCATGCGTTCAAGATGGCGCGCCAGCCACAGCGGAACGTAGGGAAGCAGCGGCAGCAGCGGCGAAAGCTCATCGCCATGTCGACGCAGCTCAGTCAGCCTTGACCTCACTTGGCGCTGCAGCAGGCGCGGGTTCGCTAAACAGGTCTCGGGTTCGACCAGGAGAGTGACAGCACGAAGCGCGTTGCCACGGTCGTCGCCCGGCTGACGATCGCTCACCGGAAGCACCAGCTTCACCCGACCACTGGCATCCACGCGCGCCATTCTGTGGGCTAGGCGCACTGCCAGAGCAGCGGATAGCGTGTTTACCCCTACGCCCAGCTCCAACGCCCGTGCCTCGAAGATATCTGCCGTAATAACCAATGGCACGAACGGCACATCCACGGCCTGCCCGGATGCACCATGCTCTCCACGCTGCCGCCCGGTGGATGTGTGAACGGAAGTCGGTGTCGCGGATCGCTGCCGCTGCATAAGCGCCATCAAGGCACGCCCAACACCTGGGAGTTCGCGCAGGCTCTCGGTGCCGTCACGCAGCAACCGCAACGGAGACCATCGCCACGAGGCCGGCTGATAGCCAAAATCAAGATGCCGGCCGGCCACCGCATCAGCGATGGTTTGCACAATCCCCTGTCCATCCGCCACGGTGTGCGATACCAGAACCGACAGCGCACAGCCACCGCCCTCCAGCGGCTGAACGACCAGGCGCCAGCCAGGTCCCGTCTCCGGGTCCACATCCAGATCGAGCATTTGCATGCGCAAATGGTGAAAATGCTTGCCATGGTGCTGATGTGAAAGCCACATGACCGGTGGCAGCGTCATGTTCCTCACCCAGCGGTGGCGCCCCCAGGGCAAGGGAGAACGTTGCAGGAGACGTGCAAATAGACCTTGTGCTAGGCGCGCATTGAACTGGATCACTGCCGCCTCGTCCGGCTGCTGCGCGAGAAGCCACGTGAACGGTGCAACCGGCCCCCGTCCCAGCGCCCGCAGTCCGAGGAAAGAGCCCTGGTCCGTATAGCAGAGGAAATTATCCTTGCTATGACAGTCAGTACGCGACGTGTTCATCCGCTATCATTACCGTTCCGCTGACGCCATAGCAGTGTGAGGACGCTCAGTACGTCATGTTCCGATGCTACGCGATGCGAGGCGATGGAGGAACCAGCACCAACCCTGATGCCCACATCCCCCGGATCGAGCCCCGCAAAGGCGGCTTCATCCGTCACGTCGTCACCGAAATAGATCACCATGGGGTCGACACCACCCCAACCGGTGCGCAGCCAGCGCACGGCGTCTCCCTTGTTCACCCGCGAGAGCGACAACTCGACGACCGCCTTGCCTTCTGTCACTTGCAGAGCAGGCCGGTGCGCGAGCACGCCGCGAACTTGGTCAAGAACGCGCGATGCGTCCGTGGCACTGGCCTGACGCACATGCACGGTGATGCCAAGTGGCTTGCGCTCGACCCACGCCCCCGGCGAGGCAGCGCAGATCGGTGCGAGCAAAGTCTCAAGTGCATCGAGCGCTACCGCTCCACTGCTGATCAGCGGCTTTCCCGGAAGTTCGGCACCGTGCGAACCGATGAGGAGTATCGGCTCGTCGAAGTCCGAATGAGTGCGAAGATTGTCGCGCGAGCGCCCAGAGATGATAGCGACGCGCGTATCCGGAAGTCGGGCAAGGCGGTGCAGGACGTCAAAGGCACCTGGCAACAACTGTGCCTGCTCGGGACGCGGCGCAATCGGTGCGAGCGTGCCGTCATAGTCCACACACACCAGCAGTGGCCGCGCCGCCCCAAGTGACACCAGCCGTCGGTTGAGGTCCTGCGGCAGAGGGGCCGTCATGATCCGCCGTTTAAGCGAGCCAAGAACGATTGCGTCCAGTACCTCGCATCGGCCTTGAAAACTGCCTCGCGCAGCCTGCCCATGCGCCCGCGGACGTCCTCGGTTCCAGCCCGCATGGCTTCACCGATGCCGCGGCGCAGGTCAGCGATGTCGTTTGGTTCCACGAGCCATGCATCGCCCAATTGCGCTGCCGCCCCTGTTGCCTTGCTCAGAACCAGCCGGCCGTCTTGCTGATGGCGGCAGGCGACGAACTCCTTGCTCACCAAGTTCATGCCGTCGGCGAGTGAAGTCACGAGCATGATATCCGCGGCCACATAGAGCGCCGCGACCTGTTCTGTGGGCAGCATCTGGTTCACGTAATGTATTGGTCGAAGTCCTCGTGCTGCGAATTCGGCATTGGCTGAGCGAAGCGCATCCTCCACCGTGGCGCGCAGCTGCTGATAGGCCGTGACCTCGCTTCGGCTGGGTACGGCCACCTGAATGTACTGGATATCACGTCCCCTGAACTCTTCGCTCGTGAGCACATCGGCCACCGCACGGATGCGAAGTTCGATGCCCTTCGTGTAATCGAGTCTGTCCACGCCCAGCAGGATGAGTTCCGGAGCGCCGAAGTCAGCCCGGATGCGAGCCGCCGCGTCTTGCAAGGCCGGTGTTGCCGCGAGCCGAGAGAAGCGGTCGGAATCGGGCTCCACCGGAAATACATCCACCTGCACGCGGCGTGGGCCTGCCGGTTCACGCAGCAGCAGGCTCTGCCCGTCGCGGTGCGCCGCGAGGCGCCTGCACGCTTCCGACATGAAACGCTCGGCCGATGCGGCCGTCTGGAATCCAATCAAGTCGGCGCCGATCAACCCTTGGAGCACGCTTTCCTTCCAGGGCAGTTCGGCGAACCCCGCAGAGGACGGAAATGGCACGTGAAGGAAGAAGCCGATGCGCAGGTCGGGACGTGACTTGCGCAGCATGGCCGGCACCAACTGCAACTGATAGTCATGCACCCACACCGCCGCGCCGGACGGCGCACTGCCGGCCACACTGTCTGCAAAACGCTTATTGATGCGGCGGTAGACTTCGAATTCCGATTCGCAAAACACCGGGCCAACGACCGCATCGTGATAGAGCGGCCAGAACGCGGCATTGCACACGCCATCATAGAACCGACTGAGTTCCCATTGAGTCATCGGAACCTCAAGCACGGCGATAGTGCCGGTGTATGGCGTGCGCGTCGGACGCGGTCTGCCATCGTCCTCCGGCACTGGGCTGCCGCGCCAGCCCACCCAAACCGCGCTCAGGCCCTGCAGCCCGGGCTCAAGTGCGCTGACAAGCCCTCCAGGCGAAGGCCGCCAACCGGCGACAGCGTGATACTCAATGGGAATCCGGTTGGCGACGATATACGTGCTCGCTATGTTCGTCGTCGCATCACAGGCCTGTGGTGTCACCGTTTCCAAGTTACAGCTGCGTGGCGATGACGTACAAAATGCATTCTACACGTGCCCACCAGGCTGCAGGGTCAAAAGCCAATGAACGCAGGAATGGCGGCAATTGCCGAAGCTGGAAAAGACAACTCCACGTTACCCGCTCGCTGCCACGCTGGATAATGCAAACACGACCTCATTGTGAAACAGTTTGTCGTAAATGCGCCTCAACCCCGATAGCTGTAAACGCCAACCGCCCCCAGAATGGTTCTACCGGCAGGGATTACTTCCCGACTATCGCCCTCTCTAAGCTGACATTCCCCAGATGAACCCTTGGAACGGCGCAAAACCCATCATTCTGCCGGGTTGCGAGGAAGCCATGCCGGCATGCTGGCAGACGATCTTTGGGGTGCGGCCCGGATAAATGAGACACCCGGCTGCGGTAAAGTAGACCGCAACCGGAGATATAAAGATGACGAAGGAAAGAGAACGCACCAAGCCCGAAGGGGCGCCGGAGCGCTCCCCCACAGCTGGCGTAGGCGCCCCTTCGGGCGTTGCCGACAATGTCGCACGACGGTTCTCAGTTCAGCGCAAGATGGTCGTCGTTGGACGTCTGCTGCGTGGCGAGGCTCTTGAGCTGGTGGCCCGGGAGACGAATGTCACCGTCGCCAAGCTGACCGAATGGCGCGACCGCGCGCTTTCTGGGGCCGCAACAGCGCTGAAAGAGCGCGAACGTGACGACCGGGACGACGATATTGCCCGTCTGCAGTCCAAGGTGGGCGAGATCACCATGGACAACGAACTGCTCTACGCCAGGATCGCGGCGCTGGAGGGGAAACGCCCTTTGGCCCACAGGAGGTTGAGACGATGAGCCAGACGCTCTCGCCCGTACGCATCCGGCGAAGGCCGCGGGATCTCCCGTTGATGTCGTAAGCCGTGAGCTGCCCCCGGATTTTTTGGACACCGATTTGTCCAACCGGAGGCATTCATGATGAAGTCGAGCATGAACCAAATCGAAACCAACGATGTAAATGATGATCCTGAGGTCAGCAGGGTCGAGCGCAGTTCGTCCAGGCAGTCTCCTGACCAAGCGTTCCCTAGCCAGGGAACGACGCGCCGGGCCCCTCTCGCAGCCGGCCAGCGCGGGAGCGTGGCACGCAAGCGGGAGGTCGTCCTTGGTCTGCTGCGGGGAGAGTCAAGCGAACTACTCTCCCTTGAGTTCGGGGTGCCGATCTACAGACTGGAGCAGTGGCGTCAGAAGGCTGCAGGGGAATCGGGTGAACGCATTATCCGGCGATGATGCATGCGAGGAAGTTATCATCCCATGCAGCGACCTTGCGGCGTAGGCGGATGGAGTCCTTGCTTGGTGCCCGTCGGATCAGATTGAGCGCCATGTGCTTGAGTGTGGTGAAATTGGCTGGCGCATGATCCGTCCGGACGCGGCACTCGTCGTCGCGGAAGATCATGTCCATGACCCCATGCAGCTTATTCTCGATCGACCAGTGGTCTCGGACGATGGCCCCCATGAGGTGTGCCGGCAGACGCAGCGAAGTGATGTAGACGCGTGTCTCGGACGTGATCGCGCCATCGATCTGCCGCGCACTTTGAACGATGACAACGCCGTTCAGCCCAGGCCATTTGTGGCGCTGACGCAGCCATCCGACGTCCTGGATGACGGTCGTGGTGCGGGTTTCGATGCGGCCGTGATCGCCGTCGACGGTCTCGGCGCGGCTGATCTCGGCATCGGCGAACCCATTGGCTTTCTGCTCTGCGCAGAACAGGTGAACATCGTCGCACAAGGTGCCCTGGTTGCCTTTCAGCGCCAGCATGTAGTCGGCCTTCTTATCGATGACCTTCTGTGCGATGTCGCGCTGGCAGCCCATTGCGTCGATGGTGACGATCGCGCCTTCGATCGCCATCAGGTCGAGCAATTTCGGGATTGCCACGATTTCGTTCGACTTCTCCGCCACCTTGACCTGGCCGAGCACGAGGCGCTGGCGGGCGGCGAAGGCGGAGACCATGTGGATCGCTGCCTTGCCGCCCTTGCCGTGGTGGGAGCGGCGCAGGGTCTTGCCGTCGATCGCGATCACGCCTTCCGGCGCGCCGGTCAGCGAGGCGACCCAGGCGACGAAGCAGCGCTGGAACTGATCGGCATCCAGGGTGGCGAGGATGTCGCCAAGATGATCGTGCGAGGGCGTGCCGTCCCGAAACGGCCGGAACCGGCGCATCAGGTCGATCTTCCTAGTCCCGAAGCGGGCGATGTCGACGAAGGTGTCGGCGCCCGCCAGAACGGCGAGTAGGCACAGCAGCAACACCTCGTCGAGCGGGTAGGTCACCTTGCCGGCTTGGCGATGGTCCGGCAGCTCTCTGAAATGCTTGAGAAAGACGACCGTCTCGAAAACCGCACCGCACTCGTTTGCCACCTCACCCATCGCCATCCTCCGCGAATCGATTCAGAGGATCACCACAGATTCAGCATTTCAGAGGCTTGTCACCCAGTCCTTCACCCGATTGCCCTGCAGAAGGCTGACGCCGCCCTTGATGATGCTCTGAAGTGGCAGTATCGTCGAACGGAAGCGGATGCGGCCGGGATCATCGGCTGCCGCCGCGCGGTCACGCACGCGCGGCTGGCGAAGCGCGACAGGGCCAATCCCCGTCAGCACCTCACGCTCAGGCAGATGGCCGTGGCGGACGACGCGTTGGCGACCATCCCCGGTCTTGAGCTCGCAGTGCCCGCCGAGAAAGTCCGCGACCTCCGCCTCGACCGCCTGGGCAAGCAAGCAACGCGCG
This sequence comes from Reyranella sp., assembly GCA_044377795.1. Classification (GTDB taxonomy): domain Bacteria; phylum Pseudomonadota; class Alphaproteobacteria; order Reyranellales; family Reyranellaceae; genus Reyranella. The sequence continues at coordinate 11,876 of JBILYJ010000126.1, forward strand.
CCACGGCGCAAGACTTCGGTGAGTTGATCGCTGAAAGTGCCCGGCTGAACCAGTTTGACGACGTTAGAATTCGACACGGCATATCATACCAACCGTCTGAACCGATGACTCTTATGTGATTTGCGCTGGAGGTCGGGGCTCGATTCTTTGAAGCGACAGCGTCGTTTAGGAGGTCGAGATGTCGTTGGCGAT
>JBILYJ010000166.1:0-9558 GCA_044377795.1 Reyranella sp.
ATTCGGACAACGCCCGGCATGACGTCGTCGGTAAGGCACGCCCCCGCCATGCAACGGCCGCGATCGTTGTAGACGATGACAACATCACCCGTCTTGATCCCGCGAGAAGCGCCGTCGCTCGGATTGATGAATATCGGCTCGCGGTCCGCGATCTTGTCGGCACGACTCCAGGGGCTGCAATCGAGTTGGCTGTGCAAGCGCCGCTTCGGCTGATCTGAAATCAGGTGCAGGGGATAGCGCTGCGCCTTTTGCGAGCCAAGCCACTCAGGCGGCTCCAGCCACACCGCGTGGCCGGGACAATCGGCGATGCTAAAACTAGCGACCCTTTCGGAGAACAACTCGATCTTGCCGGAAGGAGTAGACAGTTTGTGGGCTGCAGGATCCGTGCGGAACTCTTCCAGCATCACCGGCTGGTGACGCGGGGGATCTAGCTCCAACACTCCACGCTCCCAAAATTCGTCGAACCCCGGCATCGCGACGCCAAACTTGGTCCATTTCTCTGCCGTCGTGTCGTAAAGCTGCTTGAGCCAGGCCCACGCATCGCGACCTTCGGAGAAAGGCCCATCGACCTGTAGCCGTGCCGCCAGATCACGAAATATTGTGTAGTCGTCTCGAGCCTCACCGAAGGGCTCCACCACTTTCGCCATGGCAATCAAATGGCCTTCGCGATTTGCGAACCCAAGGTCGTCGCGCTCAATGCTCATCGTGGCCGGTAGCACGATGTCCGCGTGCTTTGCGGTCGCAGTCCAGAACTGCTCGTGTACGATGATCGTCTCGGGCTTACGCCACGCATCGCGCAAGCGATTTAAGTCTTGGTGATGGTGAAAGGGATTCCCGCCAGCCCAGTAGACGATGCGTATGTCTGGATAGGTGAACGACCGCCCCTGGTACGTGAAACTTTCACCCGGGCTAAGAAGCATGTCCGCAATGCGAGCCACCGGGATGAAGGCCGTCACCTTGTTAGCGCCCTGCGCCAGCGTAGGCCCGGGCAGCGACCGCTCCGGGCTACCAACACTGTTGGTTGCCCCGTAGCCAACGCCGAATCCCCCACCCGGAAGGCCGATCTGGCCGAGCATCGCAGCGATCGATACGAGCGCCCAGTAAGGTTGCTCCCCGTACCTGGCGCGCTGAAGCGACCAGGAGGCGTTCAACATTGTCCGGCGTGAAGCCATCTCACGCGCGAGCGAAACTATGCGCTCAGCCGGAACTCCGGTGATCGCGCTTGCCCATGCCGGCGTCTTTGGCGTGCCGTCGGTCAAACCAAGGATATAGCTCCGGAGCGTCTCATAGCCGACCGTATAGCGATCGAGAAATTCCTTACTCGCCAACCCTTCGGTTTCCAGCAGCCAGCCAACGGCTAGCATCAATGCGCAATCGGTGTTGGGTCGAATCGGTATCCATTCGACATCGATTCCCTCGATTACAAGGTTGTCACGAACAGGGCTGACATTAACGAACTTGCAGCCGGCACCCGCCATTTCCCGGATGCCTTCTGCCACTCGGTGCCTGGTGGCGCCGCCCGCGCTCACCTGGGCGTTCTTGACCGGGATACCGCCAAAGGAAACGAACATCTCCGTGTGCTCTTTGAGCACCGGCCAGGAGGTATGTGCGAACTCGAGGACCGCCATCGATGCAACGATGTGGCCCATGACAACCTGGGCTGCAGCGATGCTGTAGGAGTCGCTGTGCCGCACATAGCCGCCGATCGAATTCAGGAAGCGGTGGATCTGGCTCTGGGCGTGATGGAAGCGCCCAGCGCTCGACCAGCCATATGAACCGCCGAAGATCGCCTCGTTGCCGAACTTGGCCCGAACGCGGCTTAGTTCTGCCGCGATCAGATCGAGCGCCACATCCCATTCAACTTCAACGAATGCGTCCCGCCCACGTCCTTCGGTGCGACCGCCAGGCCCGTGTTCCAGCCAGCCCTGCCGTACAGCAGGCCGGGTAACGCGTGAGCGGTGGGTAGCGGCGGCAAGCTGGTGCAATCCTATGTCGGAGGGACTGGGATCTCGCTTATAGGGAACGAGCTTGGGTCGCCCGTCCTCCGTCTGCTCTATTTCATATACGCCCCAATGAGTGACGGTATATCGGGTCAATAGGGCTCTCCAGATTTAAGATCGTGCACTTTGAGCCATTCGTGTTGAAGTGATGTCCGATCGCCCAGCGTACACTTCGCCAGTCTTTGGGGTGTTCGTCTGCGGTTTGCCTGTCCGCGTCCTAATCAGCCAGCAAGTTGATCATAAGGCCACGTTGGGCAGTCACCTGCCCAATCGCCTCGAATGGTATGTAGTTGATGGTGACCGCCTCTTGCACCAGTGCCGGTCCCTTGATGAGGTGTCCGGGTCGAAGTTTCACGCCATCATAGACGGGAAGATCAATCCACCCCCCCGCCTCCTTGAGCCATGCATTGTTGGAACCGGACAATGCATCTCGGGGATCCATCTCGCCGATGGCAACATGCTCGATTGCTTCAGCCGAGTCGGCGCCCATCGCGTCTAGCGACCACTCTGTGAACTCCACACGCTCTCCAGGCGACCTGACTGCATAGAACTTCTCATGGAGCGCGTGAAAGTTCTCAACCAGCTCAGCCATCCCAGCCGGATCGACCTGACCTTCGGTGAGCGGAAGTGAAATTTGCCAGACTTGTCCGACGTATCGGGCCTCAACGCTATAACGGTACCGACGCTCCCCGGTGGGTACGTTCATACGATCGAGAAACTGCCCGCCTTCTTCTGCCAGGGACGACAAAAGCCGATTCACCTCATCATGGGCGAACGCCTGCGAATGCGTGAACAACGAGTGGGCGAAGCTTCGCTTGATTGCCCCTGTCATGATTCCATAAGCGCTAAGCACGCCAGCAGCCCTCGGTATCAGCACCTGCTTAACGCCAAGTTCGCGAGCTATAGCAGCTACGTGCAGCCCACCCGCCGCCCCTCCCGAGACCAGTATGAAATGCCGCGGATCGACACCACGCTTAATGGTGATGTCCTCAATGGCCGCAACCATGTTCTGCTCTGCAGCCATGGATATGAGGGTCGCCGCTTCGTGAAGATCGAGCCCGAGGGGAGTGGCAACATGGTCCATTACCGCTTGCTTTGCAGCAGCGACGTCGAGTTTCATTTCGCCGCCGGCGAATGCGTTGGGAAGGAGCAAACCTCGAACCAGGTTGGCATCAGTCACGGTCGGCCGGGTCCCGCCACGCCCGTAACACGCGGGACCAGGAATGGCGCCGGAGCTTTCGGGACCGACATGAATAAAGCCACCTGCGTCTACTTGAGCAATCGATCCGCCACCTGCACCGATAGTCTTCACCTCAACAGATGGAATTCCGAAAAGGTGATGGCCTATCATTCCCTCGCGATGCATCGGCGTTGTCCAATCCACGCTGACACTGACTTCGAAGCTGGTGCCTCCCATGTCTATGGTCAATACGTTGCCCTGCTCTACCCCTTCCTGGCGGGCCAGCCGACAGCCAGCTTGAGGAGCAGCTGAAGGACCAGACAGGCAAAGCGAAATCGGACGCGCGATCACCTCGGCAGGCGACGTGCGCCCACCACTGGACGTGATGAATGTCAACACGCCACCAAATCCAGCGGACCGCAGGCGATCCTGAAGCTCGTGGACGTTCGCCTGCACCAGAGGCTTCAATGAAGCATCGATCACCGCAGCCGAAGTTCGACGGTATTCCCGCATCGACGGATTGACCTGATGGCTTAAGCTGTACGGCAAGCCCGGCATCTCGCGCTCGATGAGTTTCGCGATACGTAGCTCGTGGGCGGGATTGATGATCGACCAGATCAGTGCCACCGCGATCGCCTCCACGCGGTACTCACAGAGTTGCGCGATCGCCGCACAAGCTGCCTCATCGGAGAGTGGTGTCTCCACAGCACCTTCGGCATTGACCCGCTCTGTTACACCGATAGTGAGGTATCTCGGCACGTAAGGGGGCGGATAATCGACATTGAAAGCATACGAATCAGGCTTGCCGCCTTCGCGAATCAGCAGAGTGTCGCGAAAGCCTTCAGTACAAATGAGGCCCGTCTTGGCTTGCTTGCCTTCGAGAATGGCATTGGTCGCAATCGTCGTGCCGATGGAGAACCTGGTGCATTGCCCCATGAACGTAGACACGGAAACGCCAAGTCGTGTTGCGATCATCCCGACGCCGGCCATGACGCCGTCCGAGATGTTTTGCGGAGTTGTGGAGGCCTTGGAGATGTCGATGGCCACTCCGTCGGTGCGGAGGACCAGGTCGGTGAACGTGCCACCTACGTCAGCAGATAGTTCATACGACATTGTTCTGTGAGGCCCCTAAATCGATGTCTCGAGCTGAAGCGCGACTGGTTTGCGCTGGCGGATTTCGCGCCTTAGCTCTTCTGTGCGCTGAAGATCCACGCAAAATATTTCACCGCCGACCTCGAGAACAACGCCGTAGATCGATCGAGCGCGATCGATACTAATCCAACCTTCCCGAACGTCCCAGGCAACTCGCTCGGGATCGCGATCTAGCGGATCGCCGTAGCCACCTCCTCCGGGCGCTTGCGAGATCAACTTCTCTCCCGCGTTCAGTGTGACATCTAGCGAGTTAGGAAGGGTATGCTGTTTACCATCCCGGCCCTCCCACCAGGCGTTGTTCTGCCCTCCGGCTCGTCCACCAGCCACGCCGAAGGGAGGAAAATCATGTCCTGCCGCATTTGCGGTATACCGGATGCCATCCGTCCGGCTCCGGAATACACACAGGGCGCCCGGCGACCCGTTCCACTCGCCGGCGCCGCCCGTATCGACGCCAATCTCCAGACGCTCCACAAGAATCGGCTGTTGTTGTTCGACGATCTCCACACTCGACTGCCAAAGCCCGCCCATGGAACCGCTTCCACCATGGGTGAACCAACCGTCGTGCCCCTGAAGTCCCGGCCCGCCCCAGAAACCCATGATGATCTGATTGACGAACGTTTGCCCGCCGTGCCGCGGGTCCTTGCCGCTGACGACTGGACAAGAGGCTGGCATACCGAGTGTCCCGCATGCGCTTCCGAGGCCTTTCTGAATTTCAGAGAAGGCAGAGCGAACAAGAGGGCCGAGCAACTGCGTGAGGTTGGTGGTTGCACAGGAAGTAGCTGCTGGAAACTTCGGCCGGCCGATAGCTGCTCCTTCGCGGCTGAGGATCTTGATACGGCTATACGCGCCGGTAGACCGCGGCACGTTCGGACCGAGCACGGTTAGAACTGCAGCCAGGCAAGTGGCGGTCAAAGTTGCTTCGGTAAGGTTGATGCCAAGCGGCAAGTTGTCGACGTTGTCACGAAGGTCGACGGTAATCATGCCCTCATCGGGATCGCTCTCGACTGTCACACGAACCGGAATTCCGTTCGGGTACAGATCCGTTTCAGAGTCATAGTAGGCTTCGCGCAGCACCCGACCAGCGGGCAGTTTCCTGATCGCCTCGATGGACATTCGACACGCATAGTCCTGGAATTGGGAAAGAAAGCGCCGAACAGTATCAAGACCGTACTGGGCGCAAATCTTCTGCATCCCTGCCTCGCCCGTTCGGACAGCGGCCAGCGTTGCCAAGTAATCACCGTAGAATTGCTCCGGCGCCCGAATATTTGCCTGGCAGATGTCGATCACCTCCTGAACGTCCTTGTTTGCTCGCTGAATGCGCACACAAGGCAGCTTCAGGCCCTCCTCGTAAACATCCCTGGAAAGGGGACCGTAGGTGGTAGGTGTCGGAAAACCCATGTCTCCGAGGTGCGCCCGCGCGATCGCATGAAAGACAATCTGACCTTCGAAGAAGACCGGCGCACACAAGGTAAAGTCGCCGCAATGCGTATTGCCGTGGTAGCCGCTGTTGTTCGCGAAGCAATCGCCAGGGTGAATGTCAGATCCGAATTTCGTCAGCACGGCCTGAGGAATAAGCTGAATGGCGCCGACATGGACCGGCAACCCGAGGGCCGTGCTCACCGTGCGAAGCTGGTCATCGGTGATGCTGCAAGAGAAGTCCATGGCAGTGTTCAAAACGCCAGATCGCCCAGTGCGAAACAGCGTGTTGACCATGTCGCGAATCACAGCTTCAATGCGGCGTCGCAGCACGACCATGGTGAATATGTCAATGGGCGCGTCGGGATTCGTTTTGGTATCCAACTTCATGGGAAGTCTCCGAAAGCAGGCACTCCAGGTGGGTTCGCCTAGAGTTCTGCATGATCTTCATTTCATGCCGCTCGGGCCCGGACCAGAAATTTGCACTGATCGCTCACTCTCAGAACCGCTTATACCCGCACGAAGCCACAGTGGCGGGTTTTCGGCCAGGTTTGCGACCACATGGCGAGCTTGAAGCTACAAACACGCGATTTGACGAGAGGCCTATAAGGCGCAAAAATCAGATGCATTTTGGGGCAGCTTGTGGGCTAGGCTATCTCGCTGGCTGAGCGCGGAAGGGGCAATCATGGACCTACGCCAGATTAAGTGCTTTGTCGCCCTCGTAGAGGAAGGCAGCATTACAGGCGCCGCTCGCCGCCTAAATGTCGTGCAACCTGCCGTGAGCATGTCACTGCGCAAGCTCGAAGACGAGTTTGGCGTGGTGCTTTTCGACCGCACCGCAAGAGGCGTTGTTGTCAGCCAGAAGGCGCGCGGCCTCTACGAGATCTGCTTGCAAATCCTCGCCCAAGTCGCTGCTGCAGCCGAAATACTGCGATCGCAGACGAGGGCGTCACAGTCGACGCTCACTGTTGGTTCTCTTCCATCAGGAAGCCATGGTTTCCTTCCTAAGGTACTTAGCGAAGTTTGTGAACGTCACCCAGAGTGCCGCGTATTTAGTCGCCAGGGGTTCAACGATAACCTGCTAGATCACGTCTCGCAGGGCATGGTGGACATTGCAATTGTAAGCACCGTCAAGCAGAACGAGCGCCTTCCTCATGAATACCTTGGTACCGAGCGGCTAATGGTCGTAAGTGCCCCCGGATCCGATCTCGAGGGAATGAAGCAATTTCCGGCCTCGATGCTGAACAAGCGGAAGCTGGTGCTCAGTCCGGTGCTGCGTCGTCGATTTGAGGATGATTTTGCGCGTGCTGGCATCGAGCTCAAGCCCATGCTTGAGGTCGAAACGGCAAGCGGAATATTTGGGGTATTGAAGCAATCGGGTTGGTTCTCGGTGTTGCCTGCCAGCGCCTTTTGCGGCAGCGCGGATGGAGAATTTAGCGCTGTTCCCGTTTCGGAGCCTGTTATTGAGCGCGATCGTTGGATCGTTCGAACACCAGTTCGGCCAATAAGCGATGCCGGCCGTTCGTTCCGGAGCGTCGTTCGGAAGTTGTTTGGCGCAACGCCAAACTGCCAAGTGGCACCAGACACTGCGCTGATGGAGGATAGCACTCAGGTGATGCTTCCCGTCCAGGCTGGTCGCGTCATAGCTTCGGATGTCGTCGACAAGGTCATCGCCGGCCTGCGTGCCGAAGTTCGCTAGCGAATGCCACTACTGGCGAAGAGGCCGAATACCGGCGAACTGCTGATCTCAAAGCCTCGATAGCTGTAAATCAGAGCCCATCCCCACCCACGATTCTGATCGCTAATCGGCTTTCCGGTGAATTTCTCTGCTGCCGAAGGACAATTGGACCATCAGCGCGGCGCTATAGCCGCCATCAACCGATGTTAATTGTGCGGCCCGCTAAGCGAAGTCATCGTTGCCTCATCCGGCACTCCCCCGCTTCAAGTCCTGCAGTCGCTCTTCGCTCAAGAAGAAGCAGGATTTGATCGGTCGAGCGAACGGCACGTTGATCAACTGTCGCTATGCCTCCATGGGCCAAAGAGCCGAGGAAGCAGGGGACGACGCACAGCACTGGGGACGAACGGTGTCTTGCCGCAAGTCGCCTCTACGACCACGGAGGGAGTTAGCCATGGGACTCAAGCGTCGTGACTATCTCGTTGGTAGCCTCGCGGGCGGCCTTGCCTCACTAACCGGTGGCGCACATGCGCAGTCGCGCGCGCAGACCTTGCGTCATGTCATGGGTGGAAACGTCAACACGCTGGACCCGGCTCTTCCAGGGGCCTCTCGTGAGTCCGCAGGGTTGAGCATGAGTGTATATGATCGGCTGGTGGGCTTCGGCCGAAAGCAAGTCGATGGCAACTGGGTCTTTGACCAGACCGTAATCGTTCCAGAGTTGGCGGAACGCGTCGAGACCAGCAGCGACGGTCGGAAGTTCACCTTTCATCTTCGAAAGGACGCGACTTGGCATGATGGAACTTCCGTCACCGCTGAGGACATCAAGTGGTCACTCGACCGTGCTGTCTCGGCGAAGTCGCTTGCGCCGTCGCAGTTTCAGAGCGGAGACATGACCAAGCCGGAGCAGTTCCGCATTGCCGGACCCGGCGTCATTGAGATCGTCCTAGACCAGCCCAATCGGCTTGCATTAGCCAATCTCGGCCTTCCTTACCCGATCATGATCAATTCGAAACTGGCGAAGCAGCACGCCACGGACGACGATCCCTGGGCCATGAAGTGGCTACAAAACAATGCGGCTGGTTCTGGCGCCTATATGGTCGAGTCGTTCCGCCCAGGCGAGCAGGTCATCTTGCGTCGCAATGACAAGTGGAAGGGAGGTCGGGATGGCAAGTTGGCTTACTTCCAGAGAGTAATCTGCCAAACGGTGCCGGAGCCCGCGACGCGCGCCAATCTCATCGAACGCGGAGACGCCGATATCGTGCTTGACCTCCAAGCCAGCGACATGTCGTCCTTGAAAGAACGAAACATCGCAAAGATCGTCTCCGTGGCCCAGACGAATGGCTTCACGCATGTTTCCTTCAATACGCAGATGGCGCCGTTCGACAATGTCAAGGTGCGTCAAGCAATCGCAGCCGCGCTGCCCTACCAGGACATGTTTAAGGCAGCACTCTTCAGTCGTGGTCGCCCGTTGTACGACGGTACCTGGAGTGGAACGCCGCCGACTGCTGATTTCCCAATCCCCATGCCAAACAGGACGGACGTCGATCGTGCAAAGGCACTTCTCGCCGAAGCCGGCTTGAAAGATGGTTTCGAAACCACCTTTAGCTTTGCCATTGGCTCCGCCGCAGTTTCCGAGCCTATCGCGGCACTTATCCAAGAGTCGCTTGGCCGCATCGGCATTCGCGTGAAGATCCAGAAAATTCCCGACGCGCAGCTCAGCACACTGCAATCGGAGAAGAAGCTCGCCTTCTACACCGATACCGGCAATGCTTGGTTGCCGGCGACCTACTACTTCTTCTGGGTATATTTTACCCGACAGCAGAGGTGGAATCTCGCCAACTGGAACAATCCGCGAATCGTCGAGTTGGTGGCCAAGGCACGCTCCGAGATCGACCAGAAGGCCTACGAGGCCGAGTGCAAGGAGATGATCTCGATCATGGCGGAGCAGACTCCGTTGATTATGCTCTATCAGTCGAATCTCGATGCCGTGATGGCTAAGAACGTGGATGGCTTTACTTACCAGTTCCATCGCCTGGCTGATTATCGTGATCTGAACCGCACATGAGCGGTCTGTCACTCCGCATCCTGCGCCGGCTGGGATCCTCCATCCCAGCTGTGCTCGGTGTCGTGGTGTT
>JBILYJ010000617.1:0-3091 GCA_044377795.1 Reyranella sp.
CTGGCACACCGGCATCGGCGAGTACGGCAAGCCGTTCTTCCTCTGCTTCAACGATCCCGCGGGTCCGCTGTTCGCGCGCGCCTGCGACTGGTGGGGCAAGGACAATGTCGACGGCGTGCGGCCGCACGGTATGGAACGGCCGAACTATACCGGCCTGGTCTTCCACGGCGTGCAGCGCTTCCTCGGCAATCGCGACATGTGCGGCGCGGTGATCGAGTTCGGCACGCGCGGCGTCAACATGCGCCGCGTGCTGCGGCTGGACCAGTGGCTGCGGCGGCAGCACGGGCTCGATTCCGACGTGCGCGCCACCCTGCAGGCCGACATGATGGACGCCTTCTGTCCGTTCGACGGACAATGGCGGCAGGACACGCTCGCCTACGGGCTGAAGCTCACCGACCAGGCACTCTCGGGACTCTCTTCATGGTGACGATCAAGTACGACAACCAGGGCGACGCGATTTCGCGCGACGTGCCGAGCGACAGCCTGGCGCTGATCGACGCGGGCGGCAACGGCAGCGAACGCAGCTACACCTATCGCGACATTCTGCGGTTGAGCGGCGCGGTCGCGCGCGGGCTCCTGAAGCGCGGCCTGCAGCGCGGCGACCGTGTCGCGATCCTCTCGGCCAACCGCGCCGAGTTCCTGCTGACCTTCCTCGGCACGATGCAGGCCGGGCTGGTCTCCGTGCCGGTGAACTACAAGCTGCCGGCCGAGACGGTGGCCTACGTCGTGGGCGACTGCGACGCCAAGCTGGTGATCGGCGACGATGCGCGGCTGCCGCTGGCGCCGGACGACGTGCCGAAACTCTCCTTCGACAGGGACTTCGAGAGCCTGCTCGACGAGGGGCCGTTCACGCCGTTCGCGATGAAGCCCGAGGAAGCGGCGATGTTCCTCTACACGTCGGGCTCGACGGGCCGGCCGAAGGGCGTGGTGCTGTCGCACTATTCGCATCTCTGGGCGATCAGCCAGCGCGTGCGCCGGCCGGTACCGCTCGGCCAGCGCGCGCTCGTGGCGGCGCCGCTCTATCACATGAACGGGCTGGCCATGTGCCAGACCACTTTCTCGCACGGCGACACCGTGGTGCTGCTGCCGCAGTTCACGACCCGCGGCTATGTCGAGGCCGCCGCCAGGCATCGCGTGGCCTTCCTGACCTCCGTGCCGACCATGATCGCGATGATGCTGCGCGAGCGCGAACTGCTGGCCAGCGCCGATCTCTCGGCCGTCGAGGCCGTCCGCATGGGCTCGGCGCCCGTTACCCAATCGTTGATCGACCAGGTGCACGCGGTGTTTCCAAAGGCTGTGGTCAGCAACGGCTACGGCACCACCGAGGCCGGCCCCGTCGTGTTCGGCCCTCATCCCGAGGGCCTGCCGCAGCCGGTACTCTCGACGGGCTATCCGCATCCCGAGGTTCAACTCCGCCTCGTGCGCGACGGAAAGGAAGTGCAGGACGAAGGCGAGCTCCAGATGAAGTGCGGCGCGCTGATGACGCACTATCACAAGCTGCCCGCGAAGACCGCCGAGGTGATGACGCCGGACGGCTATTACCGGACCAGCGACGTCTTCCGGCGCGACGAGAACGGCTTCTTCTATTTCGTCGGCCGGGTCGACGACATGTTCGTGTGCGGCGGCGAGAACATCTATCCCGGCGAGGTCGAGAAGATGCTCGAGCGGCATCCCGGCATCCACCAGGCCGCGGTGATTCCCGTGCCCGACGAACTCAAGGGCCACAAGCCGATCGCCTTCGTCGTCAGGGCGGCCGGCGCCGAGCTCGACGAGCAGGCGGTGAAGACCTACGCGCTGGCCAATGCGCCGGCCTACCAGCATCCGCGACGCGTGCTGTTCGTCGACGAGATGCCGCTGGCCGGCACCAACAAGATCGACAAGCGCGTCCTCGCGACGCAAATCCCAACTGGAGAAGTATAACAATGAAAGCTGCTGTCGTCCGTGAACATGGCGGCCCGGACCGCCTCGTCTTCGAGACCAACTTCCCCGACCCGACGCCCGGCGAGGGCGACGTGATCGTCGCCGTGAAGGCCTCGTCGCTGAACTACCACGACGTCTTCACCCGCCGCGGCATGCCGGGCATCAAGGTGCCGATGCCCGCGATCATGGGTCTCGACGTTGCCGGCGAAATCGCCGAGGTCGGCCCCGGCGTCACCGGCTGGAAGAAGGGCGACCGCGTCCTGGTCGATCCGATCAACCGGGTCGAAGGCGGCCTGATGGGCGAGACGGTGCATGGCGGCCTGGCCGAACTGTGCAAGGCGCGCGCGCATCAGCTGATCAAGATTCCCGACGGCGTGAGCTTTGCCGATGCCGCGGCACTTCCCGTGGCCTACGGCACGGCGCTGCGCATGATGGTCACCAACGGCCATGTCGCGAAGGGCGAGAAGGTCCTGATCCTCGGCGCCTCGGGCGGCGTCGGCGTCTGCTGCCTGCAGCTCGCCAAGCTGGCCGGCTGCGAAGTGATCGCCTGTGCCGGCACCGACGCCAAGGCCAAGCGCCTGGCCGAGCTCGGCGCCGACAGGACGATCAACTACATCGAGAAGGATTTCATGAAGGAGATCTTCGCGATGTACGGCAAGCCGACGCGGCGCGGCAACGGCACCGACCAGGGCGTCGATGTCGTCGTCAACTACACCGGCGGCGACACCTGGGTGAACTCGCTGAAGACGCTCAAGGTCGGCGGGCGGCTGCTGACCTGCGGCGCCACCGCCGGCTACGCGCCGACCGAGGACATCCGCTTCATCTGGACCTTCGAACTCAAGATCCTGGGCTCCAACGGCTGGATGCGCAGCGACATCGAGAAGCTCCTGGAGCTGGTGCAGAGCGGCAAGCTCAAGGTCCTGGTCGACAAGGTATTCCCGCTGTCCGAGGCGCGCGAGGCGTTGCGCGTGATCGAGGATCGCGAAGTGTTCGGCAAGATCGTGGTGGCGCCATGAGCGACAAGCTCCAGCCCCTGAGCGACGCCGAACTGCAGGCGATGCTCGATCATTCGCCGTTCATCTCCTTCCTCGGCCTCAAGGTCACCGAAGCGGACCCGGTGAAGGAACGCGTCACCATGGAATGCGAGATGCGCCCCGAGTTCGAGCGCGGC
>JBILYJ010000618.1:0-3077 GCA_044377795.1 Reyranella sp.
CCGGCGCGTTGCCGCCGCGGCTCGCTGGATCGTAGGTGCAGCGCAGTTCGACCACGTTGCCGTCGGCGTCCTTGACCACCTCGCGGCAGGTGACGAGATAGGCGTAGCGCAGCCTGACTTCTCGCCCCACTGCCAACCGGAAGAATTTATTCGACGGATTCTCCATGAAGTCGTCGCGCTCGACGAAGACTTCCCTGCGGAAACGAAGGGTACGCGTGCCGGCGCCCGGATCTGCCGGGTGATTGACGGCCTCCAGCTCTTCGACGTGGTCTTCGGGAAAGTTCTCGATCACGAGCTTGAGCGGCCGCAGGACCGCCATGCGCCGCTGCGCTGCTTGATTGAGATGGTCGCGGATCGAGTGATCGAACATCGCGAGATCGACGACGCTGTTGGCCTTGGACATGCCGATGCGCCGAACGAAGTCGCGGATCGCCTCCGGCGGCACGCCGCGACGGCGCAGGCCTGCAAGCGTTGGCATGCGCGGATCGTCCCAGCCACTCACAATGCCGCGCCGCACCAGATCCGTCAGGTAGCGTTTGGAAAGGACCGTGTACCCGAGATTGAGTCGGGCGAATTCGGTCTGGCGCGGGCGCGCCGGCACCGGCAGGTGGTCGAGGAACCAGTCGTAGAGCGGGCGATGGTCCGCGAACTCCAGGGTACAGAGTGAATGCGTGACCTGTTCGATGGCGTCGGACTGGCCATGCGCGAAATCATAGGTCGGATATATGCACCATTGCGTGCCGGTGCGCGGGTGAGCCGCGTGCAGGATGCGATACAGGACAGGGTCGCGCAGGTTCATGTTGCCGGAAGCAAGGTCGATCTTCGCTCGCAGCACGCAGGCACCGTTGGGAAACTTGCCGGCGCGCATGTCGCGAAACAGGCTGAGATTGGTTTCCATCGAGCGGTCGCGGTGCGGCGAAGCGCGGCCCGGTTCGGTCAGCGTGCCGCGCATTGCCCGCATCTCGTCGGGCGGGGTGTCGTCGACATAGGCGAGGCCGGCGCGAATGAGATGCTCGGCCCAGTCGTACAACGTCTGGAAATAGTCCGACGCATGGTGCAGATGCTCGCCCCAGTCGAAGCCGAGCCAATGTACGTCGCGCTTGATGGCGTCGATGTATTCCTGCTCCTCCTTCACGGGATTGGTGTCGTCGAAGCGAAGGTGGCAGCGGCCGCCGGTTTCGGTCGCGATTCCGAAATTCAGGCAGATCGACTTTGCGTGGCCGAGATGCAGGTAGCCGTTCGGTTCCGGCGGAAAGCGAGTAACGATGCTTTGCACTTTTCCGCTCGCGAGATCCGACTGAACCAGGTCGCGAATGAAATCCCGCGCCTCTTCGTTCGCAGCGGCCTCCGGCATCAGCTTCTTGTCATCCATTCCCTATCTCCCGTTCAAGCCGCAGCCGCCAGCAATCGCACCTTGCTCTCGGCGGGCCCCAGTACGGCAAGCACTTCGAAGATGCCGGGCGAAGCGGTCGAGCCGGTCAGCGCGACGCGGAGCGGCTGGGCGACCTGGCCAAGCTTGAGCCCGCTCGCCTCGGCGAACGTGCGCACGGCTTCTTCGAGCGCCTTTTCGCTCCAGTTGCTCGCCTGCGTCTCCAGCGCGGGCGCGAGCTTGGCCATGACGGCACGGGCGTCGGGCGTCAGCACGCCGAGCGCCTTGTCGTCGGCGATCGGCGGCGCGCCGGCGCGTGCGTAGAAGGCAAGACTGTCAGCGAGTTCGACAAGCGTGCGCGCGCGCGGCTTCACGCCGTTCAGGCCGCGCACGATGCGCTCGCGGCCGGCGTCGGCGACCTTGCCGCCGATCCGTTCCTCGATGCGCGGCAACACCAGCGGCAGCAGCTCGGCATCCGGCGTCTCGCGCAGGTAGTGCGCGTTGAGGTTGGTGAGCTTGGCCATGTCGAAGCGTGAGGCCGAGCGGCCGACGCCGGCGAGGTCGAACCATTCGATCGCCTGCGCCGTCGAGATGATCTCGTCGTCGCCATGGCCCCAGCCCAGACGCAGCAGGTAGTTGCGCAGCGCCGGCGGCAGGAAGCCCATGTCACGATAGGCGTCCACGCCGAGCGCCCCGTGACGCTTGCTGAGCTTGGCGCCGTCGGGCCCGTGGATCAGCGGGATGTGGGCATAGACCGGCTCGGGCCATCCCATGGCGCGGATGATCTGCAGCTGGCGGAAGGCGTTGTTCAGATGGTCGTCGCCGCGGATGACGTGCGTCACGTCCATGTCGTGATCGTCGACGACGACGGCCAGCATGTAGGTCGGCGTGCCGTCGGCACGCAGCAGGATCATGTCGTCGAGCTGCGCGTTCTCGACCGTGACCTCGCCCTGGACCGCGTCCTTGATGATCGTCTGGCCGGTCTGCGGCGCCTTCAGGCGCACGACCGGGCTCACGCCGGCGGGCGCGTCCTTCGGGTCGCGATCGCGCCAGCGGCCGTCGTAGCGCATCGGTTTGCCTGCGGCCTTCTGCGCCGCCCGCATCTCGTCGAGTTCCTGCGGTGAGGCATAACAGTGATAGGCATGGCCCTTGGCTAGCATCTCCAGCGCGACCTCGGCATGGCGGGCGGCGCGCGAGAACTGGTAGGTGACCTCGCCGTCCCACGGCAGGCCAAGCCACGAAAGACCATCGAGGATCGCGGCGATCGCCGACTCGGTCGAGCGTGCGCGGTCGGTGTCCTCGATGCGCAGCAGGTACTTGCCGCCGTGATGCCGGGCGAACAGCCAGTTGAAAAGGGCCGTGCGGGCGCCGCCGATATGCAGATAACCGGTGGGCGAGGGGGCGAAGCGGGTTACGACAGTCATCGACTTGGGATCATGCTCGGTAAGCGCGGGTTTTGCCGCAATTTGGGCGGAAAAGCGCGCCGTAGGTAGGGGAGCGTCTGGTTAGTGTCAAACCTGCGCGCCTGGATCCTCGAACAGCTGGACGCCGAGCGCGGCCGGTGGATGCTGTGGCTGCCGGTGGCGCTGGGCTTGGGCATCGCCATCTACTACGAGCTGCCGACCGAGCCGGCTTTGTGGTTGGGACCGGCGCTGGCGGCGGGCGCGCTGGTCGTTGCCGTCTTTGCACCGGCGGGCAGCTTCGCCCG
>JBILYJ010000619.1:0-3075 GCA_044377795.1 Reyranella sp.
ACGAGGACTTCCCGGACCGCAACGACAAGGACTGGCTGAAGCACACGGTCGTCTGGGTCGACGAGAAGACCGGCAAGACCCGCATCGACTACCGTCCGGTCAACCTGCAGCCGATGAGCAACGACGTCCAGTCGTTCCCGCCAAAAGCCCGCGTGTACTAACCGCCCGCGTGTACTGAGTTCGAGAGGACGACATGGCCGAGTTCACTCTTCCCGCCAATTCCAAGGTCGGCGTCGGCCAGACCTACGCCGCTCCGGCGGGCGCCAAGAACATCCGCAAGTTCAAGGTCTATCGCTGGACTCCGGAAGACGGGAAGAACCCGTCGGTCGACACCTACGAAGTCGACATGGACACCTGCGGGCCGATGGTTCTCGACGCGCTGATCAAGATCAAGAACGAGATGGACAGCTCGCTCACCTTCCGGCGCTCCTGCCGCGAGGGCGTGTGCGGCTCGTGCGCGATGAACATCGACGGCACCAATACGCTCGCCTGCACCAAGTTCATCGACGAGGTGAAGGGCGACATCAAGATCTACCCGCTGCCGCACATGCCGGTGGTGCGCGACCTGGTGCCCGACCTCAACGTGCCCTACGCCCAGCTCACCTCGATCGAGCCGTGGCTGAAGTCGACCACCCAGCCGCCGACGCGCGAGCGCCTGCAGTCGCCGGAGGAGCGCGCCAAGCTCGACGGCCTGTGGGAGTGCATCCTGTGCTTCTGCTGCTCGACCTCGTGCCCCAGCTACTGGTGGAACGGCGACCGTTATCTGGGCCCGGCCATCCTGCTGCAGGCCTATCGCTGGATCGCCGACAGCCGCGACGAAGCCAAGGGCGAGCGCCTCGACAATCTCGAGGACCCGTTCCGGCTCTATCGCTGCCACACGATCATGAACTGCACCAAGACCTGCCCCAAGAGCCTCAATCCGGCGAAGGCGATCGCCGAGATCAAGAAGCTGATGGTCGAACGCACGATCTAGGCGGCGCGTTCTTTGCTATGCTGGAGCCACCGGGGACAGACAGGGGGCTTCAGCAATGTCATTCAAATCCATCACGGCAATGGCCGCGCTCGCCGGCGCGGCGGCGCTTGCCGCGGGACCGGCGTCGGCCGGCCAGACCTTCGACGCGGTCAAGGCCAAGGGCTTCGTCCAGTGTGCGGTGAACACCGGCCTGGCGGGCTTCTCCTTCGCCGACAGCCAGGGCAAGTGGACCGGCCTCGACGTCGATCTCTGCAAGGCCATCGCCGCGGCGATGTTCGGGGACGCCGAGAAGGTCAAGTTCACGCCGACCACCGCCCAGCAGCGCTTCGTCGCCCTGCAGTCGGGTGAGGTCGACGTCATCACCCGCAACGCCACGCAGACGCTGCTGCGCGACACCTCGCTCGGCTTCAACATCGCCGGCGTCAATTTCTATGACGGCCAAGGCTTCATCGTGCCGGCCAAGAGTAACATCAAGAGCACCCGGGAGCTGAGCGGCGCCACGGTCTGCGTGCAGCCGGGCACCACCACCGAGCTCAACCTCGCGGACTATTTCCGCAAGAACAAGATGACCTTCAAGCCGGTGCTGATCGAGAAGCTCGACGAGCTGCTGCAGGCCTATGCGTCCGGCCGTTGCGACACCTACACGACCGACGCCTCGGGCCTCGCCGCGGTGCGTGCCGGCCAGCTCGCCGGCAAGGGCGAGCATGTCATCCTGCCCGAACGCATCTCCAAGGAGCCGCTCGGCCCGATCGTCCGCCACGGCGACGACCAGTGGTTCGATCTCGTGAAGTGGACGCTGATGGGCATGATCGAGGCCGAGGAGATGGGCATCACGTCCAAGAACGTCGACGAGATGCTGAAGAGCGACGATCCCGCCGTGAAGCGCTTCCTCGGCGTGACGCCGGGCTTCGGCAAGGCCACGGGCGTCGACGAGAAGTGGATGTACAACGTCATCAAGCAGGTCGGGAACTACGGCGAGAGCTACGACCGCCACGTCGGCCCGGCCACGCCCCTCAAGCTGGAGCGCGGCCAGAACGCGCTCTGGACCAACGGCGGCCTGATGTACGCGATCCCGTTCCGGTGAAGGTCGAAACGCAAGAGATCCCGTCGTCTCGACCGGAGCCGAGCGAAGCGAGGTGGAGTGGAGAGACCTTCACTCCACCAAAAGCCGGCTAGTCGTTGAGGGAAGGTCTCTCCACTCCGCGCTGCGCGCTACGGTCGAGACGACGGTTCTTGAATTCTTGCCACCTTAAGGCGTGAGATCGAACCGCATCTTCTTGATGCGGCCGGTCGAGATCTCGAGTGCGACGATCCGGCCGTCGCGGTCGCGGACAAGGTGGGCGAGCTGGGTGGCCTTGATCCAGTTGCCCGGCGATTCCACCTCGACCGTGTCGGCATCGAGGCCGCGCACGATCCACGGCGCACCGCCCGAGATCAGCGGTCCGCCGACTTCCATCTGCCAGTCCTTGCCGTCGCGGGTGATGCGCCACACGGCAGCGCAATCGGACGAGACGTAGGTGCCGGCGAGGTCGGCCGGCACGGCCGCGCGCTTGGCCATCTTGTTGAACGTCAGGACACGGCCCGCGCCGAGATCGACCTTCAGCGTGCCCTTGGGAGCAGGCTTCAGGGCGAACTCGTAGGAGCCGCGCTCGGCTGCCAGCCAGCCGCCGGCGCGGCGGCCCAGCGCGAAGGGCAGGCCGTTCTGCGTCACGGTGGCCTCGCCGTTGTGCCACGCCAGATCGAACAGCGACGGTTCCTCGGCATTGAACCAGGTCCCGGCGAGCGGCTTGATCTCGGCCGCCGTGATCGGGGCCAGCGCGGGCTTCATCCGCCTGTCGCCCTCAAGGGCCAGCGCGGCGATCGTGCGGGCGCGTCGCCACGGATCGATGCTGCCCAGGTTCGCGATCACCACGACCGTGAGACCGGCCTTGGGCACGCGCAGGAATTCCGTGCGGAAGCCCGGCCACAGGCCGCCATGGCCGACCGTCTGCAGGCCGCGCAACTCCTCGACGGCGACGCCGCGGCGGTAGTTGTTGGCATGGCCGCCGGTGAGGCCCGCGAGGGCGGTGAGCTGCGCAGGGATCGTCTTGCCCAGGAAGGGC
>JBILYJ010000620.1:0-3050 GCA_044377795.1 Reyranella sp.
ATGTTCTTGGCCGGAAACTCCGCGTTCACGTGCAGGATGAAGGGCGTGAACGACATCAGCGACACGAGCTCGAAGCTCTTGTTGGGGTCGTACTGGACCTGGCCCGTGAGCGTCGGGTTGATGATCAGCGACGTGCCGGCGGCATAGATCGTGTAGCCGTCGGGTGCGGCCTTGGCGACGAAGTTGGAGGCCACGGTGGTGGCCGCGCCGGCGCGGTTGTCGACGATGAACGGCTTGCCGAGTTCCGCCGAGAGCTTCTCGGCATAGACGCGGGCCACGGCGTCGTTCACGCCGCCCGGCGGATAGGGCACGACCAGCGAGACCGGCTTCTGCGGCCAGTCGGTCTGCGCCGAGGCGGCAAACGGCAGCAGCAGCGCGGCGAGAGCCGACGCCACGAATACAGAACGCTTCATGATTTTTCCTCCCAGGATTTCTCTATTCGGCGACGAAGACGGGCAACGTCACCTCTTTGTTGACCGGCTCGAAGCCGAGCTTCACGCGCCGGCCGATCTTCAGTTCGGCTTCGGGAATGCCGTGCAGCTGCGCATTGACCCTCACGCCGGCATCCATGTCGACCAACGCCACGATGTAGGGCGCCGATGCCTTGAAGAAGAAGTTGAACGGATGGTGGCACACGGTCCACGCATGCAGGCTGCCGCCCAGCGGCGCCTCCTTGAATTCGCTCTCCATCGAGAAGCAGTGCGGGCAGACCGGGCGCGGATAGTGCCGGACCTTGCCGCAGGACGAGCAGTACTGCAGCAGGAAGCGGCCCTCGCGCATGCCGTCCCAATAGGTCTGGCTCTCGCGCGTCGGCGTCGGCAGCGGGCGTTCGGGGGCCGGCGGAGCGGCCGGTGCGGGAGCCTGGCTCATGCCGCCCTCCTCAGGATCGCGATCGACCCGTCGCCCATGTCGCCATAGCCGGTGACGAGGCCGGTCTCGGCATCCTTCACCTGGGCCCTGCCGGCCTCGCCGCGCAACTGGCGCGTCAGTTCGATCACATGGTTCAGGCCCACGACGTGGCCCTGGCTCAGCAGCCCGCCATGGGTGTTGATCGGCAGCTCGCCGCCCAGCCCGATGCGGCCGTCCATCACGAAAGGCCCGCCCTCACCGGCCTTGCAGAAGCCCAGGATCTCGAGCTGGCGGATCACCGTGAAGGTGAAGCAGTCGTAGATCTCGGCGACGTCGATGTCCTTCGGTCCCACCCCCGCCATCGCGTAGGCGCGCGGCGCCGATTTCACGAGGCCGAACTCCAGTATGTCCGGCCGCTGCGCGATCGACGCGGGCGACTCGGGATGGCCCTCGGCCACGCCGGCGATGGTGACCAGCGGCTTCCTGAGGTCCTTCGCGCGATCGGTGGCGCTGATGATGACCGCCGCGCCGCCGTCGCTCTCCAGGCTGCAATCGAACAGGCGGAACGGGTCGGAGATCATGCGTGAGGCGTGATGATCCTCGACGGTGAGCGGCTTGTTCATCACGACATTGCCGTTGAGGATCGCGTGCTGGCGCGTGACGACGGCCACTTCGGCGAACTGCCGCGCCGTCGTGCCGTAGAGCTCCATGTGGCGGCGCGCGCCCTGGGCATAGAGCTGGGCCGGCGCGAACATGCCGATCGGGAGTTCGAACTCGGCCGCCTGGGCGAACACCGGGAACTGCTGCAGCCGGGTCGAGACGCGCGAGCCGGAATAGCCCGTGCGGCCGACCGAGATCAGCACGTGCTTGCAGACGCCGGTCGTCACCGCCATCGCCGCCATCTGGATGGCGGCGACGCAGGTGGCACCGCCCATCGGGATGAAGGCCGAGAGCGTGAGATCCTTCAGGCCGAGATTGGCGATGAAGTCCTCGGCGATCGCGCCACCCGGAAAGTACGGGATGACGCCATCGACGTCGCGCGGGTCGATCCCGGCATCGTCGAGCGCCTTGAGACTGGCCTCGAGCTGCAGCGCGAGCCCGCTCTTGGTCGTACCGCGCGTGTATGCGGTCTCGCCAATGCCGCTGACGGCCGCCTTGTCGCGAAGCGGATGCACCATCTTGATTTCCTCCGGCGGGCATTGTGCCGGAAGCGGCGCCTCAGGCAATCAGTCTGCGCGGATATTTCCCGCCTTGATCACCTCGCGCCAGCGCGGCAGTTCCTTGGCGATGAGCGCGGTGTAGCCCTCCGAGCCCAGCGTGCCGGGCCGGATGCCGAGCTTGTCGAATCGGTCCTTGATCTCGGCGCTTTGCAGGGCGGCGGCGATCTCCACCTCCCACCGCTTGGCGATCTCTGGCGGGATACCGGCAGGTGCGGAGAAGCCAAACCAGTTGGTCGCCACCACTTCCGGGAATCCCGCCTCGCGAAAGGTCGGCACGTCCGGCAGGGTCGGCGCGCGCTGGTCCTCGCTCACCGCCAGCGGCTTCATGCGCTTGGAGGTGAAGTAGCCGCTCGCCGTCGGGAGGCTCTCCATCAGCGCCGTGATCTGGCCGCCCATCAGGTCATTCATTGCCGGCGCCGAGCCACGATAGGGAATGTGCGTGAGCTGCACCTTGGCCGCGAGGGCGAGCAACTGACCCACGAGATGGTTCATGGTGCCATTGCCGCCCGACCCGTAGGTCACCTCGCCCGGCTTGGCGCGGGCCATCTCGATCAGCTCCTTCGCCGAGCCGATCGGCGAGGTGCCGTTCACCGCCAGGACGGTCGGGAAAGTGCCCACCAGATGGATGTGCGTGAAATCCGCCAGCGGGTCGTAGGGCACGTCCTTGTAGAGGACGGGCCCGATCCCGTGCGACGCGGCGCTCGAGATCATGACGATATGGGCGTCGCCGCGGGCCTTGGCGACGATGTCGGCCCCCAGCATGCCGCCGGCGCCGGGCTTGTTCTCGACGACGATGGGCTGGCCGAGCTTGGTGCCGAAGTACTGGGCCAGCGCCCGCGACATGATGTCGGCCGCGCCCGCCGGCGGGAAGTTGACGATCCAGCGGATCGGCTTGGTCGGCCAGGGCGCGGGAGTCGCGGTCTGGCCCGCGGCCATGCTCGGGGAAGCGACGGCGGCGGTGCCTGCAAGCAGGAGATGACG
>JBILYJ010000621.1:0-3036 GCA_044377795.1 Reyranella sp.
ATCCCAAGAAGTTCTTCGTGGCGATCTCCTCCGGCGGATCTGCCGGCCACATCGCCACCCTGGCGTGGCTGAAGCGCATCGGCATTCCGCTCGACCAGATCCTCTACAAGGGCACGGCGCCGGCCAATACCGACCTGATGGCAGGCAGCGTCCAGTTCTTCATGGATCCCTGGACGGCGCTGCTGCCGCTCGCGACGTCGGGTCGCGCCAAGGGCCTGTTCGTGACGTCCAAGGAGCGCACGCCGCTCGCGCCCAACATCCCGACGTCTGCCGAAGTTGGCCTCAAGGATTTCAACCTTAGCTCCTGGTACGGCGTCTGGGCGCCCAAGGACACGCCCGAGCCGATCGTGAACAAGCTGGCTGCCGGCATGGCCGCGGTTTCGAGCGACAAGGCCTTCATCGACAAGACCACGTCGCTTGGCATCGTCCCGACGGCCCGTGGTCCGAAGGACTTCGCCGCCTTCATCAAGCAGGAGGTTGAAACCAACACCGCGCTGCTGAAGGAAGCCAACTTCAAGCCGGAATAGCTTCAGCGCAGCAAAGAGATCCCTCGCAAAGGCTCGGGATGACGGCCAAGGGCCGTCATTCCGCCGCCTTCGCGACCGGATCGAAGCGGGAGTCGAAGTCGCGGATGGCGCTTTCGAGGGCCGCCGAGATCTGCTTCAGCTTGTCGGGGTGCACGACCTTCAGGCCGAACAGGTCCTTGACGTAGAACACGTCGACCGCGCGCTCGCCGTAGGTCGTGACGTGCGCGGTGGCGATCTGCAGGTTGAGGCGCGTGAGCGCGCGCGTGACGACATGCAGGAAGCCCGGCCGGTCGCGGCCGTTGACTTCGATCACCGTGAAGGCGTCGGAGGCGTTGTTGTCGATCAGCACCCGGGGCTCGACGGTGAAGACGCGGTCGCGCTTGGGCCAGGAGCCGCGCTGGCTGTCCAGCTCGCGCTGGATGTCGAGACGGTTGGACAGCGCCAGCTCCACGCGCGCCGCCAGCCGCGCCAGCCGCTGCGGCCCGTCGAACGGCTTGCCCTCGAGGTCCTGGATCCAGAACGTGTCGAGCGCCATGCCGTTGGCCAGGGTGAAGATCTTGGCATCCACGATGTTGGCGCCGCTGATCGCCATGGCGCCGGCCAGACGGGCGAACAGGCCATGTGTGTCGAGCGTGTAGATCGTGACCTCGGTTACCGAACGCTCTTCGTCGACCCTGTGCTCGATGGCGAGCGGCTGCTTGCCCCTTTCGGCGCCCCGCACCAGTTCGGCCTGGCGGACCAGCGTCTCGATCGGGAAGGACAGCCAGTAGGAGGCGTAGCCGCGGGCGAAATGCGCTTCCTTGTCGGCGTCGCTCCAGCCCGGCAGTCGCTTCGCGACCTCGGCCTGGATGTGCTTGATGCGCTCGGCGCGGCCACCGCTCAGCGTACCGCCCGACAGGACCTGCTCGGTCGCACTGTAGAGCTGGCGCAGGAGGGCGGCCTTCCAGTTGTTCCACACGTTCGGGCCCACCGCGCGGATGTCGCAGACGGTGAGGACCAGCAGCAGGCGCAGGCGTTCGGGCGACTGGATGAGGGCCGCGAAGGTTTCGATGGTCTTCGGGTCCATCAGGTCGCGCTGGAAGGAAGTGGCCGACATGGCGAGGTGATAGCGCACCAGCCAGGCCACGGTTTCGGTCTCGGCGGCGCTGAGGCCGAGGCGCGGTCCGAGCTGCATCGCCACGTCGGCGCCCAGGATGGAATGATCGCCGCCGCGGCCCTTGGCGATGTCGTGCAGCAGCACCGCGAGATAGAGGACCGGCCGCGACAGGATCTTGTGCACCACGTCGGCCGACAGCGGATGGTCTTCCTTGAGCACGCCCGATTCGATCTTCGAGAGGATGCCGATGGCGCGGATCGTGTGCTCGTCGACCGTGTAGGTGTGATACATGTCGTGCTGCGTCTGCGCGACCACCCTGCCGAAATCGGGCACGAACCGGCCGAACACGCCGGCCTCGTTGAGGCGCCGCAGCGTCGTCTCGGGATCGTGGCGCGACGTCAGCATCTCCATGAACAGCCGGTTCGCTTCCGGGTCATTGCGAAGCCTGTCGACCAGCCGGATGTTCTGCGTGATCAGCCGCAGGGTCGCCGGATGGATGTCGAGGTCGTTCTCCTGGGCGACGTGGAAGAGACGCAGGATCGCCACCGGATCCCTGGCAAACGAATCGGGTGCGGTGACGGCCAGGCGTTCGCCGTCGAGGCGGAAGCCTTCGAGCTCGCGCGGCCGCAGGCTTTGCCACAGCGCGGCAAGCTTGGGCTTGCGGCGGCGGCTGTCCTCGAGCGCGGCCACGAAGATGCGCGTCAGGTCGCCCACGGTCTTGGCGTGGAGATAATAGTGCTTGGTGAAACGCTCGACGCCGCGGCTGCCCGGCCGGTCCTGATAGCCGAGGCGCGTGGCGATCTCGCGTTGAAGATCGAACGAGAGGCGATCGTCGGCGCGGCCCGTCAGGTAGTGGATGTGGCAGCGCACGGTTGAGAGGAAGCGCTCGGCCCGCTCGAAATGCCGCGCCTCCTCACGTGTGAGCACGCCCTTGGCGACCAGCTCGCCGGGCTCGCTCACGCGGTAGAGATACTTGGCGATCCAGAAGAGCAGGTGCAGGTCGCGCAGCCCGCCCTTGCCTTCCTTGACGTTGGGCTCGACGACGTAGCGCGAATCGCCCATGCGCTGATGACGCTGGTCGCGCTCCGCCAGCTTGGCATCGACGAAGTCGCGGCCGTCGCCGACGTAGAACTTCTGCGCGAAGCCGCGCTGCAGCTCGTCGAACAGGTCGCGGTCGCCCCACAGGTAGCGGGCCTCCAGCAGCGCGGTCCGAATCGTCTGATCGCGTTCGGCGTAACGCAGGCTCTCCTCGACCGTGCGCGTCGCGTGGCCGACCTTGAGGCCGAGGTCCCACAGCAGGTAGAGCATGAACTCGACGATCTGCTCGCCGCGCGGCGTCTGCTTGTAGGGGCGCAGGAACAAGAGATCGATGTCGGAGAGCGGCGCCAGCTCGCCGCGGCCGTAGCCGCCGGT
>JBILYJ010000623.1:0-3026 GCA_044377795.1 Reyranella sp.
TGCACGACAGACAGAACAGAATTACCGGTACGTTTGCCGAATTCTACGAGTCACACGACCAGGTCAATGTTCAGTGCCGCCAGCTGAGCGGAATGGACCTGGGCGCCCTGGGCTTCGTCGGGTTGTTCGAGTTCATGCCGGACATGGTCAGAGCCTTGTCCCGACACCTTGGCGTGGAGCTTCGGATGCGCCACGACAACGCCGCCGGCCGTACTCCCCGACCCACAATCGACGCAGCGACCCGCGCCCGAATTCTCGCGCTCAATGAGGACGATCTCTGCCTCTATCGTCATATCGAAGCCAACCTGGACTACTTCACGAACCATGGCGGGCGTCCCCCGAGCATCAGTTCCAGGCTCGCCCGCGGCAAGGTTTATCGGACGCAAGAAGGCACCCTCCGAGGTTGGGCCCTGGCTCACGATCCGAACCAGCTGGCAACGATCGAAGTCCGGGTCGGCGGGCAAGCCGTTCAGCGCTGCTACGCCGATCAGTTTCTGCCCTGGCTCAAGAAGATCACGCCCCACGGGGTCGGCGGCTTCGAGATCTGCTTGCCTGCAGGCTTGGCGGTGGGAAAAAGTCCAGTTCGCGTGATGATCGCCGGGACGGAAAAGGACCTCGAAGGCTCTCCGCTCACCCTTTGACTGAACCAGACCGTGTCAGCGCCGACAGACGCCTGTCCAACAGTTCGAGCGCCAGCAGGACTTCTGCAAGCAGGCGCTGGAAGGCGTAGAACCAGCCGGCCTTTCCGTCGAGGATCGCGCCTTTCGCGAAAAGCACGTAGCCCAGCACCAGGATCGGCGCGGGCCAGCCCATCAGGCGTATCCGGTCGACGCGCCCCAGTCGTTCACGAGGGGTCTCGAGAAGGTGGGCCGCCTCGCGCGCCGCATACTTGAGCTGCGAGGCCAGCCAGCGCGACAGCGGCTTGCGATCGTCATGATAGATCACGCTTTTGAGGGCCGAGATGCGCCCCTGCAGTCGGATGCGATGCCCGTGACCCTCGTTCTCGTAGCGCGCCCCGTCGACGCGATAGAGCACGGCGCGCGGCGGATAGAGCGTGCCGCGCAGGGGCTGGCCATGGATGCGATAGACGAAGGCCGCCTTGTAGCCGGTGTCTTCGCGGGTGGGCGCTAGCCCCGCCAGTTCCGAAACGAAGGCATCGCTCAGCTCGTAGTCGGCGTCGAGCGACAGGACCCAATCGGTGCGTACGTGAGTCAGGCCGAAATTGCACTGCTCGGCGAAGCTGTCGAACGGCCGGTGGACGACCTCGATGCGCGGATCGTTCGCCAGAATCTCGAGCGTGCCGTCGGTGCTGCCGCTGTCGATCACGACGATGCGCCGGGCCCAGTCGAGCTTCGCCAGCGTCCGATCGATGTTCTGGATTTCGTTGAAGGTGATCAGGAGCGGCGTGACGGTGTCGCAGTCCATGCGTGGGCCTCAGCGGCTCCGGGCCTGCATGGCGCCCGACCGGCTCTCCGTCATCCAGGTCCAGGCCGTGCGGACGATGTCGTCGATCGACGAGTGAATCGGCGCCCAATCGAGTGTCTTTCGGGCCAGCGACACGTCGGCCACCAGGATCGGGGGATCGCCGGCCCGCCGCGGCGCATTGACGGTACGGATTTCGCGGCCGGTGAGCACCCGCGCCCGCGCGATCAGGTCGCCGATGCTGGCACCGTGGCCGGCGCCGAGATTGCAGGCCTGGAAGCTGCCGGCCTGGCAGCGCGTCAGGGCCGCGACATGGGCGGCCGCCAGGTCGGTCACATGGACATAGTCGCGAACGCAGGTCCCATCCGGCGTGTCGTAGTCGGTCCCGAAGACGGAGATGTCCGGCCGGAGTCCCTGCGCTGCCTGCAGCACCAGCGGGATGATATGGGTTTCCGGATCGTGCTCCTCGCCCAGCTCGCCCTCGGGATCGGCGCCGCCGGCATTGAAATAGCGCAGCGCCATGGCTCCGAGACCGTGCGCGGCACAGGCATCGCGAAGGATCTGTTCGCCCATCAGCTTGGTGCGACCGTAGGGATTGATCGGCTGCTGCGGCATGCCCTCGACGACCGGCAGACGGTCGGGAACGCCGTAGGTCGCGCAGCTGCTGGAGAACACGAGGGAGCCCACGTCGTGTTTTCGCATGACCTCGATCAGCGTGACCATGCCGGCCACGTTGGCGCGGTAGTAGCGGATCGGCTCGACCATCGATTCGCCCACATAGGCCAGGGCGGCGAAGTTGATGATCGCGTCGGGCCTGTGCTCGCGGAAGGCGGCGGCGAGCGCCACGGGATCGTTGATGTCGCCCCTGACCAGCGGGCCCCACTTCACCGCCCAGGCATGGCCGGTGTGAAGGTTGTCGTAGACGACCGGCAGGTGGCCTGCGCGGGCGAGCGCCTTGCACGTATGCGAACCGATATAGCCTGCGCCCCCTGCCACCAATACCCGCACTATGCCGTCCCCTGATCCGATGCCGCTTGGGCAAGATAGCTCAATTGCATGGCTAGCGCTGGATCAGCGTGTCGCCCAGCACGAGGACATCCATCTTGGTGCGCAGGAAGCAGTCGATCGCCTCCTCGGGCTTGCAGACCACCGGCTCGTTCTCGTTGAAGCTGGTATTGAGCACGATCGGCACGCCCGTCAGGTCCCGGAATGCCGAGATCAGCCGGGCATAGCGCGGGTTGCCCGCCCAGGTGACCGTCTGCAAACGGCCGGTGCCGTCGACATGGGTGACGGCGGGAATCTCCTTCCGCCGTGCCTCGCGGATCCGGAAGACCTGCATCATGAACGGCACGTCGGCGTCGGTCTCGAACCATTCGGGCACCGCCTCGCGCAGGATCGACGGGGCGAAGGGCCGGAAGGACTCCCGACGCTTGATCTTGAGGTTGAGGATGTCCTTCATGTCGGCGCGGCGCGGATCCCCCAGGATCGAGCGGTTTCCAAGGGCGCGCGGCCCCCATTCCAGGCGGCCCTGGAACCAGCCGATCACCTTGCCCTCCGAGATCGCCTGCGCCGTGTGGCGGCAGAGCGTCGCCTCGTCGGCGATG
>JBILYJ010000624.1:0-3025 GCA_044377795.1 Reyranella sp.
CGCAAGCACGCGTTCGAAGTGTCGATGGAGAAGCTGGTCGGTCAGTCGCAAGGCATGTGCATCGGTCGCGCGGCCGATCAGTGCGAACTGGTCGTGCCGCATCCGACCGTGTCGCGCCGGCATGCCAGGCTGAGCGTTGCGGGCGAGGCGCTGCAGGTCGAGGATCTCGGCTCGACCAACGGGACCGCAGTCAATGGCACGATCCTCAAGGCAGGTGCGCCGACCGCCCTGCAGGCAGGATCGAAGTTGCGGCTCGGCGATGTCGAGCTGGTCCTTCATCACACCTAGCGGCGTACAACGTCCATGAACGAGCCCACGACCCTGTCCGGCACGACGCCGCCCGAGGTCGACTACGTCTCGCTGAAGGCCGGCCAGCTGATCGGCCGCTACGAGATCGTGTCGGTGCTGGGACAGGGCGGCTTCGGCATCACCTATCGCGCCCGAGACGTGCAACTGGGCCGCGAGGTCGCGATCAAGGAGTACCTGCCGTCGGCATTGGCGGTGCGCCAGGACGGCTCCACGGTGCTGCCGCGCACGACCAAGATGGCCGACGATTTCGGCTGGGGTCGTGACCGCTTCGTCACCGAGGGCCGGACGCTCGCCAGCCTGCATCGCGTGCCGGCGATCGTGCAGGTCTTCGATTTCCTCGAGGCCAACGGCACGGCCTACATCGTGATGGAGCTCCTGAGCGGCGCCACGCTCGAGGAGCGAATCAACACTGGCGGCAGGCTGAAGCCCGAGGAAGTCGATCGCATCCTGTGGCCGCTGTTGGACGGGCTCGAGCAGGTCCATGCCGCGGGCTTCCTGCATCGCGACATCAAGCCGGCGAACATCCTGCTCGACGCCGCCGGCAATCCGACCCTGATCGATTTCGGCGCCTCGCGCGCGGCCATGGTCGGCCGGACGGCGGCGATGACGGCGATCTTCACGCCGGGCTACGCCGCCGCCGAACAGATGACGTCGGCCAAGCAGGGGCCCTGGACCGATATCTACGGTCTTGCCGCCACGATCTATCACGCCATCGCCGGCAAGGCGCCGCCCAACGCCTTCGACCGCATGTTGGACGACGGCTATGAGCCGCTCGGCAAGCAGGCACCCCAGGGATTCTCACCGGGCGTATTGGCCGGCGTGGATGCCGGTCTCACTGTCGCCGCGCGCGACCGTCCGCAGTCGATTGCCGGCTGGCGACCCATCCTTGGCATGACGGCCGCGCCAGAGCCAAACGCCACCATGGTGATGGGGAAGGGCGACGACGCGCCGGCTGCGCACGTGTCCGTTCTCGGACCGGCGGCCGTGTCGCCGACCGCTCCGCCCCCGCCTGCGCCAAAGAGCCGGACCGGCGTGTGGGCCGGCATCGCGGCGCTTGTCCTGCTGGCGGTCGGGGGCGGCGGCTATTATGCGATGGCTACGCGCGGGCCCGACCCGGAGATGGTGAAGGCGCGTGCCGCGGCCGAAGCGGCCGAGGAGGGGCGTCGCAAGGCGGCGGCGGAAGCCGACAAGCTGCGCGCCGAGAAAACCGAGCAGGAAGCCAAGGCAAAGGCGGAGCAGGAGGCCAAAGCGAAGGCGGAGCAGGACGCCAAGACACAAGCCGATCTCGCGGCCCGGCAGAAGGCCGAAGCCGATGCCGCCAAGCGCCAGATCGAAGAAGAGACGCGGCGCAAGGTCGAGGCCGAAATCGCCGACAAGAAGCGTGCCGACGAGGAAGCGCAGCGCAAGTCCACCGAGGAGGCTGCTGCCCGGCAGAAGGCGATCGAGGACGCCCGGAAGGCGACCGAGTTCGTCGCAGGCAACTTCGACCATTTCGGCAAGACGCTGATGATGATCGGCCTCAAGGACCGGCCCGGCGAGATCAGGCTGCAGGGGGTCGACGTTGTGGACGATCCGGCGCTTCACAAGCTTGCCGCCGATTCGCTGGCCGCCCAGCCGCGCAACCTGCGCTGCCGTCAGACGGACCGCCTGACCGACGGCACGCCTCTCTATCGCTGCCTGATCACCAAACGAAACTCCAAGGATCCGCTCGCCGACATTCCGGACTCCGATCGCGACGACCTCGCGCTCGTCCTGGTCCGGACCGGCCTGCTGCTGGCCTCGTGCGACGCACCGCGCTCCTATGCAGATGCGGAGGACGACGCTCGTGGCGGCAAGCAGTATCTCTGGAGTAGAGTGAACGTTCCTGAATACAAAAGGAGATGCACCAGATGACTGCAGTGACTGCTGACACGGCCTTCTTCTCCGGCAGGAAGATCGTCGTCCGGATCGTGGGTGTCGTCGCGGCCCTCGGGCTCGTGGCCGCCTGCACGAACGATCGCGGTCAGCCGACCAACCAGACGACCGGCACCGTCATGGGTGCGGCGCTGGGCGGTGTCGTCGGCGGTCTTGCCTTCGGGTCGGTCGGCGGCGCAGTCGGTGGTGCGCTGGTGGGTGGCCTGGCCGGCAATCTCGTCGGCCGCGCGCTCGACGATCAGGAGCGCCGCCGTCTGGCCGAGGCAACGCAGTATGCGTTCGTTGCCGATAACAACGTGCCGACCACCTACACGGTCGAGCCGACCAAGACCGCCTCGTCCCCTGCGCCGACGGCGCCGCCGACCGTGGTGAGTGCCAAGCCCGTCGCGCCGGCGACCAGCCGCGCCGACGGCAGCACCTGCCGGCCGATCGAACTGACGGCGACAAAGAACGGCCAGACCACGACCGAGACAACGACCTTCTGCAAGTCGGCGGGATCGCAGGAACTGAAGCCCGTCTCGGTCTGATCGGACACTTTCGTGACGGAACGGCCGGCGGTCCCTGATCGCCGGCCGTTTTCGTATGTGGTGGACTGGCCGGATCGACACAACTCGGTCATTTTCCTGAGCGAGGAGAGAGACATGGCAGGCAATCGACAGGCAGCGAAACTGCGGGACCTTCTGGCGCGAGGCGAGTTCATCCTGGCGCCGGGGATTTACGATGGCATCTCCGCGCGTGTTGCGGATCGCATGGGCTTTCCCGCTCTCTACATGACGGGATACGGCGCCACGGCCTCGATGCT
>JBILYJ010000625.1:0-3023 GCA_044377795.1 Reyranella sp.
TCTCGGTCACGCCGAACATCCTGCATGGCGACCTGGCGCGGATGACCCTCGACCAGGTGCGCGGTCCCCGGCTCAGCGCGATGACCTCGCTGGTACTCTGGAAGGCCCGCAAGCCGTTCCAGGTCCCGTGGACGGAATACTCACTCTATACCAGCGTGGCGGAAATCAGCGGCACGCTGTTCGACTATCACGCCGAGTGGGACACCTGTTACACGTCGGATGTGCAACTGTTCTCGGAACAATCCTGCGTCTGGGGCGCCGACGACTTTGAGCGTCTGGTCAGGCTGCCCAACGGCACCGACCCCGGCGGCAAGTTCATCATCGTGCAGAGCCACGCTCGCATCCCGCTACAGCAGGTGCGCGATTACTGCCTGAGCTTCGCGGGTTAGATTTTTCCGTTGTGCTCGCCGATCTTCGGCGCCTTCTCGTCGCCGCCGGCACGCTGGCCGTCGAGGCTGAGCGGCAGGCCGTGGAACAGGGCATTCGAGCCGGCATAGGGCTGCGTGAACATCGCCAGTGCCGCGACCTGAGCCAGTTCCATCACCTGGGGCACGGTGTTGAGCGGCCCGTTGGGCACACCCAGCGCATCGAGCTTGGCCGCCCAATGGGCCCGGGGATGCTCCTTCATGATGTCGGCGATCATGCCCAGCAGCAGTTCGCGCCGTTCCGCGCGCTGGACGTTCGTCCTGAAACGCTCTTCGTCCGGCCATTCGGGATGGCCGAGCGCCTCGGCGAACTTGCGCCAGAGCCGGTCGTTGCCCGGGCAGATCATCAAGGGCCCGTCGCTGCACTCGAACGCCTGATAGGGCGTCAGCGACGGGTGGCCCGTTCCCTGGCGCGGCGGCATCCTGCCGGTCACCGACCAGCCGGCAACGTGGTTCGAAGCCCACATCAACCCGCTCTCGAACAGCGACGTGTTCACCAGGCTGCCCTCGCCGGTGGCCGTGCGTCTGGCGAGCGCTGCCAGCACGCCGATGGCTGTCCACATGCCGGTCGACAGGTCGATGATCGACACGCCGATGCGGGCCTCCGGCCCCGTAGGGTCGCCGTTCAGTGAGATGAGGCCGGCGACGGCCTGGATGATGGGCTCGTAGCCGGGGCGGTCCTTCCAGGGACCGGCATGGCCGAACGCCCCGAGGTCGGCATAGATCAGGCGCGGGAAGCGTTTGGTGAGCGTGGCGCCGTCGAAACCGAACTTGGCCGGCACGTCGGCCCGAAGATTGTGCACGAAGATGTCGGCCGCCCCGATGCGCTCGATCAGCGCCGCGCGCTGGGCCGGATCGGCAAGGTCGCAGGTAATCGACTTCTTGCCGCGGTTCAGCGCGATGAAGCCTGTCGCATCGCCCTCGACGAAGGGAGGGCCCCATTTGCGCGCATCGTCGCCTTCGGGCCGCTCGACCTTGACCACTTCGGCACCAAGGAAGGCCAGGATCTGGCCGCAATAGGGGCCGGCCAGGTTCTGGCCGAACTCGACGACCTTGATGCCCGCGAGAGGGCCCGAAGCAGTGCTCATCGCAAGTTGCTCCCAAGGATTTCCCGCGCGATCACCATGCGCTGCACCTCGCTCGGGCCCTCGCCGACCCGGCGGATGCGCATCTCGCGGTACCAGCGCTCCAGCGGCAGGTCCTTGGTCATGCCCATGCCGCCATGGATCTGCATCGAGCGGTCGACCACGCGGCCGCCGCCTTCCGACGCGGTGAGCTTGGCGATCGAGGCCTCGATCTTGAAGGGCAGGCCATGCCGTGCCTTCTCCGCCGCCTCCAGAGTGAAGTGCCGTGCGGTGCGGATGTCGATCTCGTTGTCGACCAGCATCCATTGCACGGCCTGTCGGTTGGCGAGTTTCTCGCCGAAGGTCGTGCGCATCTTGGCCCATTCGATCGCCATCTCATGCGCGGCGATGGCGACGCCGATGCAACCCGCGGCATAGGGGATGCGCTGGCGCGTCAGCCGGTCGTTGGCGACGGCGAAGCCCTTGTTTACCTCGCCCAGCACCTGGTGGTCGGAGACCCAGCAATCCTTGAACTCGAGCTCGGTTGCATAGTGCGAGGACCGCAAGGTGTGCACGACGCGGCGGACGTGGAAACCCGGGGTGTCGCTGTCGATGATGAAGCAGGTGATGCCGGCGCGCCCCTTGGAGGCATCGGTCCGGGCGAAGACGATGCCGTACTGCGCGCGATCGGCGTTGGAGATGAAGATCTTGGCGCCGTTCAGGACCCAGCCATTGTCCCTGCGCTCGGCTTTCGTCTGGATCGCGCGCGCCGGATCGCTGCCGCCCGACGGCTCGGTCAGGCCGAAGAAGGCCTTCTTCTCGCCGCGCAGCGTCGGATAGAGATAGCGTTCCTTCTGGTCCTCGTTGGCCTCGAAGATTTGCGCCAGGCCGGCGCCGCCGAAGGTGCCGTAGCAGGGCACGTAGAGACCGGCGCGATGCTGCGCCATTTCGATCGCCAGCAGGACGCGCGTGACGATGTCGATGTCGGGGCCGCCATATTCCTTGGGGATGTCGATACCGAACAGGCCCATCGCCTTGGTCTTCTCGACCAGCCGCGCGTGATCGGCGGGATCGAGTTCGGAGGCGTCGGGATCGAGCTTCGCCTCAAGCGGGATGATCTCCTCGCGCACGAAGCGACGGACCTGATCGATCAGCATCTGCTGTTCTTCGTTGGGCTCGAAATCCATGTGGCTCTGTCCTCTTGTTCCTCTCCCCCCGCGTGGGGGGAGAGGCTAGGTGAGGGGGTTACAGGAGGTGCGTCGCCCCCTCACCCAACCTCTCCCCCCGGCGGGGGAGAGGAGGAAGAAGGGCAATGCCTCACGATGGGCTCAGCCGTCCCAGCGGCGGCGGGTTCTTGGCGTTGTCGGGTGGCAGGCTGCCATGGTCTGCCTGATGCACCATCAGCAGCTCGAACCAGCGCGTGCGGTACTGCTGGTTCACTTCGACGCGGAACTGGTGGCCGGGCCCCCGTTCGGTGAGTTCGCGCTGCAATTCACTGCGCAGCCCGAACGGCGCGCGTGCACCGGCCTGGGCG
>JBILYJ010000173.1:0-9283 GCA_044377795.1 Reyranella sp.
CCTACGACGCCATCGTCGATGCCTGCTGCAAGGCTTGGACTGACCTTCTCGCCACACCGCAAAGGATCGCATCCATCACAAGCCGGCGATGGGCTGAACTGTCATGAGTTCTGTCGCTTGGTATGAGAACAGCGCCCTGACAGCTGTTGAACAGGCCTTTCAGAAGTGCCGGCGAGCAACATTGTTGCGCCGACGGTCGCTACGACACAGGATTCAGAGGTGCGACATTCACTTCATTTGTTTCGTTTATTCGCCGTGACTCCGACGTTTTCAACGGCCTGCTAAACCAGGGTGCGCAACTCGGCGGTGGCGACGGACAGCATCGCGAGGTCTATGGCGCCGGCGGAGGCGAGATCTTCCTTCAGGAGCCGGTCCACTCGCTCAAGCGCGAGCTTGCGCGGTTCGCTCCAGGCGGCGAGAGCCGAATCGGGATCGCAGTCGTTGCCGCCGCCCGCACGCAGGGCCGAGCGCAGCAGGTCGGCATGGAGCGCCGCCAGCTCGTCCTGCATCGCGAGCGCGGCCTGCGAAGGCCAGAGCCCCTCGCGCGGCAGTTTCTGTGCGGCGTTGGCCAGCAGCGCGAGCGACAGCCGCTCGCCCAGCCGGAAGTAGAGCCGCGCGGCACTGCCGATCGAGCAGCCGTTGGCCTCGGCGGCGAGGGCAAGGTCGCCGGCGGCGGACAGGGCTTCGAGCGCGGCGGCGCGGCGGGCGAGATCGGACGGCGCGCCCATCGCCTCGAGCGCGGCCGTGCGCTCGCCCAACGCCGCGCCTTCTGCTTCGCCCACCAGATCCGCGGGCAGGTCGCCCAGTTCGGCGACGGCGCGGCCGAGCTGATCCGTCGCGGCCGTGGTGTCGAGCGGCTGCGGCAGGCGCCGCAGGACCCATTGCACGCCGCGCAGCACGAAGCGTTGCGAGGCGATCAGCATCCGGATCTGCGCCGTGGCCTTGAGCGCGGGATCGAGCGCTTCGATGTCCGCCCACAGGTCGCGCAGCTTCCAGGCGTCGCGCACCACCGTGAAGGCCTGGGCGATGGTGGCCGCCGAGGCGCCGGTGCGCTGGGCCACAGTGTGCACGAAGCTCGGGCCGCATCGATTGACCAGCGAGTTCACGACCTGAAGCGCGGTGATCTCGCGGCGCAGGCGATGACCCTGAAGGGCCGCCGGATATCTTTCCTGCAGCGGCTGCGGGAAGTAGCGCAGCAGCTCCTCATCGAGGCGCGGATCGTCGGGCAGGTCGGACGCCAGAATCTCCTCGTGGAGGTCGATCTTGGCGTAGGCCAGCAGCACCGACAGTTCGGGCCGCGTCAGCGGCTGGCGGTTCTGGGCACGCAGGCGCATGGCGGCGGAATCGGGCAGGAACTCGACGGCGCGGTCGAGCCGGCCCTTGCGTTCCAGGGCGCGCATGAAGCGCTCCAGCCGGTCATGCTCCTCGGCCGCCTGGCCCTCGGCGACACTGACCGCCTGGCTCTGCTGGTAGTTGTGGCGCAGCACGAGAGTCGCGACCTCGTCGGTCATGGCGAACAGCAGCGGATTGCGGGCCTCGGCCGTGAGCGCGCCGGTGGCGATGGCGCTGCCCGTCGCGATCTTGATGTTGACCTCGTGGTCGGACGTGTCGACGCCCGCCGAATTGTCGATCGCGTCGGTGTTGATCTTGCGGCCGGCGAGGGCTGCCTCGACCCTGCCGCGCTGCGTGAAGCCGAGATTGGCGCCCTCGCCGATCACGCGCGCCCGCAATTGGCCCGCGTCGACGCGCACCGCGTCGTTGGCGCGGTCGCCGGCATCGCCATGGCCCTCACTCGACGCCTTCACGTACGTGCCGATGCCGCCGAAATAGAGCAGGTCGACCGGCGCCGTCAGGATCGCGCGCATCAGGTCGAGGGGCGCCATTGCAGGCTGCTCGATTCCCAGCACCGCGCAGGCCTCGGGCGACAGTGCCACCGACTTGGCCGCGCGGTCGAAGATCGCGCCGCCCGCCGACAGCAGGCTCCTGTCGTAGTCCATCCACGAGGAGCGCGGCAGGGCGAACAGCCGTTGCCGTTCGGCGAGGCTGGTCGCGGGATCGGGCGAGGGATCGATGAAGATGTGGCGATGGTCGAAGGCCGCCACCAGCCGGATGTGCGGCGACAGCAGCATGCCGTTGCCGAACACGTCGCCCGACATGTCGCCGACGCCCGCAACCGTGAACGGCGTCTCCTGGATGTCCTGGCCGAGCTCGCGGAAGTGGCGCTTCACCGATTCCCACGCGCCGCGCGCGGTGATGCCCATCTTCTTGTGATCGTAACCCGCCGAGCCGCCCGAGGCGAAGGCGTCGTCGAGCCAGAAGCCGTAGTCGCGCGCCAGCGCATTGGCGATGTCGGAGAAGGTGGCGGTGCCCTTGTCGGCGGCCACCACGAGATAGGGATCGTCTCCATCGTGGCGGACGACATCGGCGGGCGGCACGATTCCACCACCCGAGTAGTTATCGGTGATGTCGAGCAGGCCGCGAATGAGGGTCTGATAGCAGGCGATGCCCTCGGCCTGGACCTGCTCGCGCGTGCCACCGACGGGAGGCTGCTTCACATAGAAGCCGCCCTTGGAGCCGACCGGGACGATGACGGCGTTCTTCACCATCTGCGTCTTCATGAGGCCGAGGATCTCCGTGCGGAAGTCCTCGCGCCGGTCCGACCAGCGGATGCCGCCGCGGGCCACCCGTCCGCCGCGCAGATGGATGCCCTCCATGCGCGGGCTGTAGACGAAGATCTCGACCAGGGGCCGCGGCGCCGGCAGCTCGTCGATGGCGCGGCTGTCGATCTTCAAGGAGATCCACTCCTTCGCGGCCCCGGCCTGCCAGTAGTTCGTCCGCAGCGTGCAGAGCACGGCATTGTGCAAGCGTCGCAGGATGCGGTCTTCGTCGAGGGTCGTGACGGCTTCGAGGGAAGAGGCGAAGTCCGTCTCGATCGAAGCGATCCGGGCGGTCCGCTCGCCGCAACCCGCATCGCCCAGCGCCGGATCGAAGCGCGCGACGAACAGGTCGACCAGCAGGCGCGCCACCTTCGGATAGGCCGCCAGCGCGCGCTCCATATAGTCCTGGCTGAACGGTATGCCGGCCTGCCGAAGATACTTGGCATAGGCGCGCACGATGGCGATCTCGCGCCAGGCGAGGCCGGCGCCCAGCACCAGCCGGTTCAGCCCATCGTTCTCGAGCGCGCCGGCGCGCAGCTTCTCGATCGCCTCGATGAACCGCGGACCGGTGGTGGCAAGGTCGACCGGAGATTTGTCCGCGGTCTCGACCCTCAGCACCTGCATGGCCACGCCGTGGGTCTGGTCGTCGCCACCGTCCCTGCGCAGCAGGAAGGGCGCCTCGCTGATGACGCGCAGGCCGAGATTTTCGGCGAGCGGCAGGATGTCGGCGAGCGCGATCGGCTTGCGCGGATGGAACAGGCGCAGTGCGAAGCGATGCGCCGGCATGCCGGTCCGCCGTCCGACCTGCACGCCGAATTCCGCGCCGTCCACGAAGGTCTGCAACACCTCGATGTCGCGCAGAGCCTGAGCCGCCTCGAAGGTCTCGCGGTAGACCGGCGGAAACCAGTCGCGCCAGTGCTTGGCGGCGGCGCGCCCCTCGGCTTCGCCGAACTTCTCCTGCAGGGCCGCGCGCAGCCGGTCGTTCCACGACGTCGCCGCTTCGATCAGCTCGCGCTCGAGCGCGGCGAGGTCGGGGCCGGCCTGCTCGGGCGCGCGCAGCCTGAGCGTGTAAAGCGACTGGACGAGGGCGGAATCGCTGCCGATCGACGTCGCAACCGACGTCACCTCGCCGTTCCAGGCCTTGCCCAGGAGGGCGGCGAAACGATCGGAGAGGGCCGCGTCGAAGCGTTCGCGCGGCACGAACACGAGCGCGGTGGCGAACCGTCCGACCGTGTCGAGGCGTGAGAACAGTGCCACCCGCCGCCGCTCCTGCAGCTGCAGGATGCCCAGGACATGGTCGTAGAGCGTGTCCTCGTCGATCTGGAACAGTTCGTCGCGCGGATAGGAATCGAGGATCGCCAGCAGCGTCTTGCCGTCGTGGCTGTGCCGGTCGAAGCCCGAGCGGCGGAGCAGGGTCTCGATCCGGCCGCGCAGCAGCGGAACGTCGTGTACCGCGGCGTGATAGGCGGCGGACGTGAACAGGCCGACGAGACGATGCTCGCCGGTCACGCGCCCGTCGGCGTCGCAGGTCTTGACGATCACGCAGTCCATCGCGCCGATGCGGTGGACCAGCGCTGGGCGGTCGGTCTTCACGATCAGGATGTTGTGCGGTCCACGGGCGAAGCGCGCCATTGCTTCGCCGCTGCCGACACCGACGTCGAACAGCCGGACCTCGTCGCGCCGCAGGATGCCCAGCGACGATCCCGGCACCAGTTCGTAGCGCAGGCCGGCGGGCTGGCTCGCATCGTCGACATAGCGATAGCGGCGATGGCCGAGGAAGGTGAAGTGGTCGGCCTCGAGCCAGCGCAGGAAATCTTCGTACTCCGCGAGGCCCGGTGCGCGGCCCGGCGCCAGGTCGGCGATGGCGTCCAGGCCGGCGCGGCGCATCGCTCGCCAGTCGTCGACCGCCAGCCGTATTTCGGCCAGCACGCGCGTGAGCGCCGCAGCGATCTCGTCGAGCAGCACCGGATCCGTCTGGCGATCGATCTCGATGTGCATCATCGACTCGGATCGCGCGCGTTCGCCGGCCTCGAGCACGATCCCGACCAGGTCGCCGTCGAGATCGCGCCGTGCCGCCATCACCGGATGAGCCAGCAGATGGACGGCGATCTCGCGGCGATTGAACTCGTTGGCGATCGAATCGACGAGGAACGGCATGTCGTCGTTCACGATCTGCACGATCGTGTGACGGCTCTCGAACCTGTGGTCGGCAAGGGACGGGTTGAGGATGCGGATCTTGGCCACACCGGGCAGGCGGCGGCGCGCGAAGCCCAGCAGGGAGATCGCGGCGGCGGCCCGCTGGTCGACGGGCGCGGCGGCGAGATCCTTGTCGGACAGCCGGCTGTAGAGCCTGCGCGCAAATTGTGCGGATTCTTCTCCGCCGGCCTGCAGGGCGGCGGCGCAAATGGCGTCCAGCCCGTAGACGCGCGGCACCGAAGCAGTGACCATATTTTGTGCATTCCTCCGGGAGTCTGGGGCGGATGTTACGCCTGACAGTGACATTCTGACGACGGACTCTTGGCGAAGCCAAGAATGCCCATCGAATCTCGCGTTTTCCGGAGTCACCCCGAGAGGCTCAGCCGATTCGCTGCGGTTTCTGTCTGGGGCCCACGGAATCCGCGGGAAAGCGCGTTTTGTTCTCCTCCGATGCTGCACCTGCGAAGAGTCGAAAACCCCCAGGGAAACAGAATTTCAAACCGAATTTTTGCCTGTTTTTTCAGAGGTTTAACCACCTATTCTTGAGATTCACAAACCGGGATTAAATTTCGCAATGACAGGGTCGGGGGCAAAGGTACAAACTATGGATAGTGGGGAGAGACGAACTTCTCCCCACATCTAGGTGTCTTCCACAGAGTGTTCTATCCACAACTGTGGACAAAAAGAAAATGGGGACCGCAAGTGTTTGATGTCGTTCAAGTTCGAAGCGGTGCGCGGGTTGTTACCGATTCTTCCCGGGATTCCCGCCTCACTATTTTTGGCAAAGCCACGCTGAACGACCGGTACCTGCTGCCGGGCGAGAGCTACCAGGACATGTTCGCGCGAGTCGCAGCGGCCTACGCCGACGACGATGCCCATGCCCAGCGGCTCTACGACTACATCAGCAATCTGTGGTTCATGCCGGCCACACCCGTGCTCAGCAACGGGGGGACCAGCCGCGGCCTGCCGATCTCGTGCTTCCTCAACGAGGCGACCGACAGCCTCGAGGGCATCGTCGGGCTGTGGAACGAGAATGTGTGGCTGGCCGCGCGGGGCGGCGGCATCGGCTCCTACTGGGGCAATCTCCGTTCGATCGGCGAAAAGGTCGGCATGAACGGCAAGACCTCCGGCGTGGTGCCGTTCATCCGCGTGATGGACTCGCTCACACTCGCCATCAGCCAGGGCTCGCTGCGCCGCGGCTCGGCCGCCGTCTACCTGCCGGTGAACCATCCCGAGATCGAGGAGTTCATCGAGATCCGCCGGCCGACCGGCGGTGATCCCAACCGCAAGGCGATGAACCTGCATCACGGCCTGCTGATCTCCGACGCCTTCATGCGCGCGGTGGAGAACGACGAGGAATGGGCGCTGGTCAGCCCCAAGGACGGCGCCGTGCAGCGCACCGTCTCGGCCCGCGCCCTGTGGATCCGCATCCTGACCGCGCGCGTCGAGACCGGCGAGCCTTACCTGGTGTTCGTCGACCATGTGAACAACGCCCGGCCTGAGCACCACAAGCTCGCGGGCCTCGAGGTCAAGACCTCGAACCTGTGCAGCGAGATCACGCTGCCGACCGGCATCGACCATCACGGCAAGCAGCGCACCGCCGTCTGCTGCCTGTCGTCGCTCAACCTCGAATCCTATCTCGAGTGGCACGAGCATCCGACGTTCATCGAGGACGTGATGCGCTTCCTCGACAACGTGCTGCAGGGCTTCATCGACACCGCCGGCTCCGACTTCGCCCGCGCGACCTATGCCGCGATGCGCGAGCGCTCGGTCGGTCTGGGCGTCATGGGCTTCCACTCCTTCCTGCAGGCCAACGGCATTCCGCTGGAATCCGTGATGGCGAAGGTGTGGAACAAGAAGATGTTCAAGCACATCCGCGGCCAGTGCGACGAGGCGTCCCTGACGCTCGGCAAGGAGCGCGGCGCGTGCCCGGATGCCGCCGACTTCGGCTTCCAGGACCGCTTCTCCAACAAGCTCGCGATCGCGCCGACCGCGTCGATCTCGATCATCTGCGGCGGCGCCTCGCCCGGCATCGAGCCGTCGGCGGCCAACGTCTACAACCACAAGACCCTCTCGGGCTCCTTCGTGGTGCGCAACCCGTATCTCGAAAAGGTCCTGGCCCAGAAGGGCAAGAACGACGAGGACACCTGGACGGCGATCATGACCGACCAGGGGTCGGTGCGGAATGTCGACTGCCTCGACGACCACGAGAAGGCGGTGTTCAAGACCGCGTTCGAGATCGACCAGCGCTGGCTGGTCGAGCACGCGGCCGACCGCACGCCCTATATCTGCCAGAGCCAGTCGCTGAACATCTTCCTGCCGGCCGACGTGCACAAGCGCGACCTGCACCAGATCCACATGATGGCCTGG
This sequence comes from Reyranella sp., assembly GCA_044377795.1. Classification (GTDB taxonomy): domain Bacteria; phylum Pseudomonadota; class Alphaproteobacteria; order Reyranellales; family Reyranellaceae; genus Reyranella. Next base: position 7,224 of record JBILYJ010000173.1, read on the forward strand.
AAGCGCGGCGTGAAGAGCCTCTACTACTGCCGCTCCCTCTCCATCCAGCGCGCCGAGAGCGTGGCAGGCGAAGCCCTCGCCGCGCCGCTCGGCGACCACGCACTTACGGCGCCAAAGATCGATGCCCCCTCTCCTCTGTTTCCCGGATCGCCGCCGGCGCAGAGCAATGACTACGAAGAATGTCTTAGCTGCCAGTAACTAGCGTCGTCCCCTGTCGCGCCTCCGGGGTTCCGGAGGTGCGGCAGGGGATTTCATTTTCAAGCGACCTATTCATTCGCCCGACATATTGGACACGCGCGCCATGTCACTCCTCGACGCCAAGCCGATCTACAAGCCGTTCCACTATCCCTGGGCCTACGATGCCTGGCTGACGCAGCAGCGTATCCACTGGCTGCCCGAGGAAGTGCCGCTGGCCGACGACGTGAAGGACTGGCGCAACAAGCTGACCGACAGCGAGCGCCACCTGCTGACGCAGATCTTCCGCTTCTTCACCCAGGCCGACGTCGAGGTGAACAACTGCTACATGCGGCACTACAGCCGCGTCTTCAAGCCGACCGAAGTGCAGATGATGCTGGCCGCCTTCTCGTCGATGGAGACGGTGCACGTCGCCGCCTACAGCCACCTGCTCGACACGATCGGCATGCCCGAGACCGAGTACTCCGTCTTCCTCACCGTCAAGGAGATGAAGGACAAGTACGACTACATGCAGGGCTTCAACGTCGATTCGAAGGCCGACATCGCCAAGACGCTGGCCGTGTTCGGCGCCTTCACCGAGGGCCTGCAGCTGTTCGCCAGCTTCGCGATGCTGATGAACTTCCCGCGCTTCAACAAGATGAAGGGCATGGGCCAGATCGTGACCTGGTCGGTGCGCGACGAGACGCTGCACTGCAACTCGATGGTCAAGCTGTTCCGCACCTTCATCCAGGAGAACCCGGAAATCTGGACCGAGGAGCTGCAGCGCGAGATCTACGTCGCCTGCTCGACCATCGTCGACCACGAGGACGCCTTCATCGATCTCGCCTTCGAGCTGGGCGGCATCGAGGGCATGACCGCCGTCGACGTGAAGCGCTACATCCGCTACATCGCCGACCGCCGACTGACCCAGCTCAGCCTGCAGCCCATCTACCGCGCGGACGCCAAGAACCCGCTGCCGTGGATGGACCAGATGCTGAACGCCATCGAGCACACCAACTTCTTCGAGAACCGCTCGACCGAATACTCCAAGGCCTCGACGCGCGGCACCTGGGAAGAGGCGTTCGGCTAGAGTGGTCCTGGGTAGATCTGAAGGACCAATAACCACCTCATGCTGAGGAGGCTGCGGAGCGGCCGTCTCGAAGCATGTGCCACACACACCACGCCTGTTGTCCATCCTTCGAGACGCGCGCTGCGCGCACTCCTCAGGATGAGGTCAGTGGTTGAACTTGCGCTGAACACCCAAGCGTCAGTGGCACCCGGGAGATATTGCAGTGCAGCGAAAAAGATTCGATGCGCCGACAGGCGCATTGCTCCCTTCCGCCCCGACATGAGACCGATGTAGGCTTCCTCCGCTGAGCGTCCCGTTGCGTTGCGTACGTGCGTCGTAATGAAACTGTGGAGGCAGCAATCATGAAAATTCGTCGCCGTTCATTGGCGCACCTCGCCATCGGTGCCGCCGCGTTGCCGCTCGTGCCCGGCCTGGCGCAGGCGCAGGCCTATCCGTCCCGGCCCGCCCGCATCGTCGTGGGCTTTCCCGCCGGCGGCGCGACCGACATCCAGGGACGCCTGATGGCGGAATGGCTGACCGAGCGCCTCGGCCAGCAGTTCATCGTCGAGAACAAGCCCGGCGCCAGCGGGAACATCGGCACCGAGACCGTCGCCAAGGCGGCGCCCGACGGCTACACGCTCCTGCAGGTCGTGACGCCGCATGCGATCAACCCCGCGCTCTACTCCAATCTCGGCTTCGACTTCATGCGCGACATCGCGCCGGTCATCTATTCCGCGCGGCTGGCCTATCTCGTCGTGGTGAACCCGTCGGTGCCGGCGAAGACGCTGCCCGAGTTCATCGCCTACGCCAAGGCCAA
>JBILYJ010000626.1:0-3022 GCA_044377795.1 Reyranella sp.
TCGCCCCGTGTTGCTGCGGCAACCGGGGCTCGGGCCCGTAGCGGGGTCGCGATGGTCGTGGCCCGCTTCATCGAAGGGTCCACGTCATGTCGAAGAACGCCGCACGCACCAGCAAGAAGGCCGCGCGCACCACGGGTGCCACCAAGCCAAAGTCAGCCGCCAAGCCGGCCAAGCCTCGCGCCGAGAGTAAGCATGCGGTGAGCGCCGCGGGGTAACTACTTCGTCGGGCCGGCGGATCGCAGGGCTTTGTGGATTTCGACGAGCTCCTTGAGACTTTCAACGCCGAACGGCGTGAAGGCGGTAATTGAACTATCGTCATCGACGTCGCAGATATAGAGACGGCCATCTTCGGGTTCCATCTCGAGGGCGATCTCTTCGAGCCAGGCCTCGTCCTCACCAAGCATGATGGCCACGCGAGCGATCGTGAACACGAAGCTGGGAGCGGCCATGATCAGGCTGCTGCGGCGACCAGTTGGCGGGGACGCCAGTGCCAAGGCAATAGCTCGTCGATGCGATTGGCGGGGTGATCGGCGATGCGGGCGAGAACATCGGCGAGCCAGGCCTGAGGATCGACGTCGTTGAGCCGGCAGGTGTGGATGAGGCTGTAGAAGAAGGCGGCGCGCTGGCCGCCGCGGTCGGAGCCTGCGAACAGCCAGGCTTTGCGGCCAAGCGCCAGCCCGCGCAGCGCTCGTTCTGCGGCGTTGTTTGACAGACAGATCCGTCCGTCCTCGAGGAAGCGCGCGAACGAGGCCCAGCGCTTGAGCATGTAGTCGATGGGTCCAGCGACGTCGCTGTGGCGCGAGAGCTTGCGCCGTTCCTCGCGCATCCAGGCTTCGAGTTCTAAGACCAACGGTGCACTTTGCTCGCGCCGCACGGTCAGGCGCTGCTCGGCCGGCAGCGCGTTGATGGTGCGCTCGATCTTAAACAGCACGTCGATGCGCTGCACCGCTTCGAGTGCAATCGGCGAGATCACCGCAGGTGCGTTGCGCCGCGCCTTGCGGCGGGCTGCTGCTGCGATATCGGCGAGTTCAAAGAACTTGCGCCTCGCATGGGCCCAGCAGGCAGCCTCGAAGATTGGCCCGGCGGCTCGTTCGACGTCGTACAACTTGCCGTAGCCACTATAGGCATCGGCCTGCAGGATGCCGCTCCAGCGCGCCAGATGTTGCTGCGGATGTTCGCCGGCGCGATCGCGCGAGTAGAAATACACTGCCGCTGGCGGTGCCAGCCCCCCGAACGGCCGATCGTCGCGCACATAGGTCCAACATCGGCCGAGGATGGTCTTGCCCTTGGCCAGTACCGGCACCGTCGTGTCGTCGCCATGCAGCCGCTCGGCGGCCAGGACGTGAGCCACAAAGCGATGATGGATCGGCCGCAGCACGGTACAGCAGGTGCCCACCTGGTCGGCCAGCGTCGACAGGCTGAGCGGCACGCCCTCGCGGGCATAGCGCTCGGCTTGACGATTGAGAGGTTGATGCTGGCCGTACTTCTCGAACAAGATCATCGCCAGCAGGTTCGGACCGGCCCATCCCCGGGGCACGACGTGGAACGGCGCCGGCGCCTGGTCGATGCTCTCGCAATCGCGGCACGAGAACTTCTCGCGCACATGCTGGATCACCTTCCACTGGCGCGGAATGACTTCCAGCGTCTCGGTGATGGCCTCGCCCAGCTTCGACAAGCGGGTGCTGCCACAGCAGCTGCACGCCGCCGGGCCGGGAACGATCCGGCGTTCGCGCGGCAGCTGCTCGGGGAAGGGCTTGCGCGCTGGCCGTTGACGGGTGAAGGCAGACACCTGGGTGGCGGCCGCTTGCTCCGCCGCCAGATCGTCTTCCGTCGCCGCGGCCTCCAGCTCCTCGAGCTGCAACTCGAGCTGGTCGACCAACTGGGAACTGCGCTCGGAACGTTGGCCGAACTTATCGCGCCGGAACTTCTCGATCTGCAGCTTCAAATGGGCAATCAAAGCTTCGCCACTGGCAACTTGTGCCCGCGCCGCGAGCAACTCCTCGGTACGCGCCAGCAGCAACTGCTTCAGGCTCAACGCATCGTCGGGCAGGGCATCGACCGAGGTCATGGTCTTCGGAGAAAACCACAAAGCCGCGCGCTTGTGATCTACTCAATGCGAGCCGATTCAATCTGCCGCATCGGCGTGTACACAAGTGCTGCCGAGCAAGGCGCTCAGCCCGCCGTCAGCGGTCGCCAGGTGTGTTGGGGATGGCGCCAATCAATCCCTTCCAGCAGATAGCCGAGCTGTCCGGGCGTGATCGTCACGACGCCATCCGTCGTCGACGGCCACACGAAGCGGCCTCTCTCCAGGCGCTTGGCGTACAGCGAGGCGCCCAGCCCGTCGTACCAGAAGATCTTGATCAGCTTGCCGCTCTTGCCCCGGAAGACGTAAAGATCGCCGGCATGCGGGTCGCGTTGCAGTGCCTGCTGGATGCGAAGGGCCAGAGAGTTCATGCCGCAGCGCATGTCCGTGTGGCCGGCCGCAATCCACACTCGTACGCCTGACGGTACCGGGATCATCGCCGCGACAAAGCCTCGATCACGCGAGCCAACGCCGCCCCGTCCACCGTCCGGTCCACGATGACCCGATCGCCCGCGACCAGCACGATCTCCATCGCGCCCGCTGGGGGCGGCGGCACAGGCGTCGAAGCCGCCTCGACTTCGGTGCTGATCACGGCCGGCACGAACCGGGGCGGCTCGTCCGCAGAGGCCGACCCAACCGGCCCCATCACTCGACGCCACGAGAACAGCAGGTTCGCATTGAGGTCGTGACGCCGGGCCACCGCCGATACCGACGCCCCGCGCTCGTACGTCTCCGCAACGATCCGCCGCTTCTCGTCTTCAGGGCGCACCCGCCGCCGGCGTTTAGCGGCAGCGTCTGCTCTCGAAGCTGACATGTATGATCGTGTCCATCTGGGCTACGCGGACACGATCATCGTGCCCCCGGGACCCTCAATCTTCACGATCAGATCTTCAGCGTACAGGTGGCCCACGCCGGAGGGGTACCGCCGAGAGCAAGCAG
>JBILYJ010000627.1:0-3012 GCA_044377795.1 Reyranella sp.
AGTCCTGACCTTCGGGCTGGTGGCGGTCGCCCAGGCCCTCTTCCCGCTTTGGGCGACGCACCCCGCCGCCACGGGACTGCGCGTCCACCTCTCCAACGGCCTCTACGTCAACGCCACGATCGATCGGCTGCTCGGCGGCTGGTCGGTCTCGAAAGCGTCGTGACCCCCGTGAACGCAAGGACGATGACCATGCTGACCACCACGATCCTGCAGGCCGCCGACCGGGCGGCGCGGGCCATCCCGCCGCTCTGGCCGCTCGCGTCGAGCGTCGCCGTGAACCCGTTTCTCGGCCAGACCGGCGAACCGCTGGCGACCGCGGCCGCCCGCCTGCGGCGCACCGCCGGCATCGCGCTCACCATGCCCCGCAGCTGGTACGCGGCACGGCTGCGCTCGGGCGAGATCGCCGAGGAATACCTGCAGGCGGCGTTAGACGCGGCGCCCGCGGGGCCGCGGCCCAACACGCTCGCAGCGCTGAAGCAGGCGGCCGAGGCCGAGCGCACGGCATCGCAGGCGATCCCGACGGTCGCCGAGCTGGCGCGCGACCTCTCCGCGATCGACTGGCCGCGTCTCGTCGAGGAGCGGATCAGCCACTTTGCCTCCGCCTACTTCGATCAGGGCCAGGCGCTGTGGATCGGCGGCCCGGTGCGCGGCGCCTACGCGGCATGGCGGGCCGTCGCCACGCATGACCTGACGCCGGAGATCGTCGGCCTCGAAGGCTTTGCCCAGACCGTGGCCGATGCCCCCGCCGACGCCGAGGCCGCTCTGGAGGACTGCGTCGCCCGCCTCGGCCTCGGCGAGGCGGCGCTGGAGAGCTATTTCCACCGGCTGCTGACGACGCTCGGCGGCTGGGCCCAGGTCGCCCGCTACCGGCTCTGGCAGGCGGAGCTGGGCGGCGGGACCGACGGGTCGGTGACCGACCTCCTCGCCATCCGGATCACCTGGGAGGCGGCCCTGCTGCGCCAATACGGGTCGGCGCTCGAGCCGCACTGGCAGGCGGCCATCGCCGCCCATGCCGAGCCGGCCGCCGCGACCCCGGACGATATCGTCGACACGATCCTGCAGGAGGCCGCCGAACGCGCGGCGCAGCGGCGGCTGCACGCCCTTCTCGCCGCGACACCTTCGGCGCCGGCGGCCCAAGGTCGCCCCCGGCTGCAGATGGCCTTCTGCATCGACGTGCGGTCGGAAGTGTTCCGGCGGGCGCTGGAGAGCGTCGATCCCGCCATCCGCACCCTGGGCTTTGCCGGCTTCTTCGGCCTGGGACTCGGCCATCGCCGCTTCGCCTCCGATGTGGTCGAGGCGCGGCTCCCCGTCCTGCTCGCGCCGACGCTGCTCACCTGCTCGGGCACCGCGACTCCCGCGGCGGAAAGCGCCGACCGGACGGCGCGCATCGCCGCCCGCGCGCAGCGCGCCTGGGGCCGCTTCAAGCTGGCGGCCATTTCCTCCTTCGCCTTCGTCGAGGCCGCGGGCCCGCTCTATGTCGGCAAGCTCCTGTCCGATGGACTGGCGCTGAAGCGGCATCCGGCGCCCAACGACCCGGCGCCGCGCCCGGCCGAGAGCCTGGATGACGCCACGAAACTGGCGATGGCCACCAGCGTGCTCAAGGCGATGTCGCTCACCGGGGACTTCGCGCGGCTGGTCCTGCTCGCGGGACACGGCGCCAACGTCGTCAACAACCCGCACGCCAGCGCACTGCACTGTGGCGCCTGCGGCGGATATTCCGGCGAAGTGAACGCGCGGCTGCTCGCCTCGCTGCTCAACGACCGCGAGGTCCGCAGCAGTCTCCGCACGCAGGGCATCGAGATCCCCGACGACACGCTGTTCCTCGGCGCCCTGCACGATACTACGACCGACGCGGTCACGATCTACGCCGACGACCACCCCTCCGCCTCGCATGTCGACGACCTGGAGCAGGCCGGGCGCTGGATGAAATCCGCCGGCCTGCTGGCGCGGGGCGAACGGGCGCTGCGCCTGCCGCGCGCCGAGCACGGAAGGGACATCCCGCGCCGCGCCCGCGACTGGGCCGAGCTGCGGCCCGAATGGGGGCTGGCCGGCTGCCAGGCCTTCATCGCCGCGCCACGCGCGCGCACCGCCGGCCGCGACCTCGCGGGCCGCGCCTTCCTGCACGACTATGACTGGCGGCGCGACGAGGGCTTTGGGGTGCTGGAGCTGATCCTGACCGCGCCGGTCGTCGTCGCCAGCTGGATCAGCCTTCAGTATTACGGATCGAGCGTCGCGCCCGAGATGTTCGGCGCGGGCAACAAGCTCCTGCACAATGTCACGGGCGGGATCGGCGTGGTCGAGGGCAATGGCGGCCTGCTGCGGGTGGGACTGCCCTGGCAGTCGGTCCATGACGGCGACGGGCTGACGCACGAGCCGCTGCGGCTGTCCGTGCTGATCGAGGCCCCGCGCGAGGCCATCGCGGACGTGCTGGAGCGTCATCCCGGGGTCCGCGCGCTGTTCGACAATCGCTGGCTGCATCTGTTCGCGCTCGACGACCAGGGCCGCAGGACCTGGCGCTATGCTGGCGACCTGCACTGGGAGAGCGCGACCGGTGACTCGACTGCTCCACACGAAGCTGAACGGGTGCTCGCATGACCGACCTTCCCCGCCATCTCGCTGCCCTCGAATCGGAGGCGATCCACATCCTGCGCGACGGCGTCGCCGAAGCGCGCAATCCCGTGCTGCTGTTCTCCGGCGGCAAGGACTCGACGGTGCTGGCCCATCTGGTGACACGCGCCTTCTATCCGGCGCGCCCACCGATCCCCCTGCTCCACATCGATTCGACCTGGGAGTTCGCGGACGTGCTCGCCTTCCGCGACGCCTTCGCGGCCCGGCATGACTTTCGTCTGCTCGTCCACGCCAACGAGCAGGGCCGGGCGGAGAACATCACCCCGTTCGATCACGGCGACACCTACACGACCCTGATGCGCACCGAGCCGCTGAAGGAGGCGCTGACGTCCGGCGGCTTCGACATCATCTTCGGGGGCGCCCGGCGCGACGAGGAAGCGAGCC
>JBILYJ010000628.1:0-3009 GCA_044377795.1 Reyranella sp.
TCGAACCCCGAGGCGAACTTCATGCTCGGGTAGAAGCCCATCTCCTCCAGGAGCGGCAGGTAGGAGTAGGATTCGACGTCACAAGCGATCCCCGGATAGCGGTTCCAGTACCAGGTACCACCGACATCGCCGCCCTTCTCGCAGAAGCGAACGTCGTTGAAGCCTGCGGCTTGAAGCTTGTACCAGAGCACCAGTGCACCAAAGCCGGCGCCGATCACCAGGACCTCACACTCGTCGGTAAGCTTGTCGCGTGGAATGGCCGGTGCGGAGTAAGCGTCCTCGAGGTACTTCGCGAATTCACCTTCCATCGCCATGTAGCTGGCGGCACCGCGGCGCGCCTCCTTGTTGGCGCGGTACTTGGCCTGCTCGGTGGCGTTGAACTTCGCGCCCGGCGGTGGCTCTGGCAGCGTCTTCAATGCCGCGTCGGCGACGGGCGAATAACCCTTGCCGGCGATCTTCTCCGTCGCCTTGGCGGCACGGGTATTGAACAGTTTCTGCCCGGTGGTGGGGTCAATGCGTATCGAAGCGGTCATGGCAACTGGTCTGTCCCCCATCGGCGATATAGATCGAGAGCTCGGATCCGGCAGTCAGGGCCAGCCCGTGGTCTGAGCGAAGCAGAGCGTAAGGCAAGCCGCCGGCAGGCGGCAAGAAGGCTGCCAGGAGCGGCGGAACGGAGCAGGGGACGCGTAAGGCCCGACACCGCTGTAGTGGTGCCATCAGCTTTCGTTAGGTTCCTTGACGAATGCCTCGAACATCGTCGATGCGTTTCGCTGTGAGGTGACCGCGAAGAATTCCCCACCGCCCTCAGCGAACCTGAACCAGTGAGTTGCACCGACCGGGACAGAGATCAGAATAACATCGAGCCATGAAGATTAGTCGCCGCACCTTCATCCTTGCTGCAGTCGGCATGGCGGCCGACACTCCGGCAATGGCTCAAACCCTCTCGAGAAACGCCCCGATCATCGATGATCTGAGTCGCGCAGCACCCGAGGCCAGCATCGGCACGTCCTGGCAGCTCTTCACCGACCAGGTAATGGGTGGTGTTTCTACGGGCACCATGAGCCGCGAACTGGTCGGCGGCCGTCTTGCTATCCGCATGCTGGGAGACGTCCGCCTGGAAAACAATGGCGGCTTCGTCCAGTTGGCGCTCGATCTTTCGCCCGATGCCGGCGTGGTGGATGCGAGCACATGTAGCGGGATTGAGCTGGATCTCTATGGCGACGACCAGGAATATGGCATGCACCTTCGGACATCCGATCTCACGCGTCCTTGGCAGTCTTACCGTCAGAGCTTCAGGGTCTTGCCAGAATGGCAAACGACTCGGCTGCCTTTTGCCGGCTTCAGCCCCTACCGAACCGAGATCCCGCTCGATTTGCGTCGATTGCGCCGTCTCGGTCTAGCCGCCATTGGGCGCGCCTTTTCCGCCGATCTTGCTATCGGCGGCTTGCGGTTTTTCAGTTGAAGCCGAGAAGGTGCGAGTCGTTCTTGACCGGCTTGTTGAAGAACCAGACGTCGCCCTGGTCGCGTGCGCCACACCAGTAGTGATCGACGCCCAGCGCTACACGCCGGACTTTGGCAACACAACCTGGCCATAACTGGCTGCAAGTTCGACAAGTGCCTTTCGATCTGGATTGGCCCAGTTGATTCCCTTGTCGAACGCCTCGAACATTTTCGATGCGTTTCCCTGTGAGGTGATCGCGAAGAATTCGCCACCGCCCTCAGCGAACCTGAACCAGTGGGTCACCCCGCCCGGGACGTGGATGAGAGTACCGGCCGTGGCCAGGCTTTCCTCTTCGCCAACGCCACAGTGGACGGCGCCTCCGAGCACGAAGAAGGACTCGTCCCAAGGATGATGATGCGGACCCGGGCCGGTGCCTTCAGGCCCCGAAATCCTGAACAGCTCGTAGCCACCCGTCAGTTCGGTTGAAGCCAGAACCGTAATCTTGAAACCACCTACTTCGAGCGGCCGTGCTGCATTTCCAATGTGCTGGATAAATGCCTGTTCCAAGTGCAACTCCTGAGATTGGCTCGCAACAGGCCTTCGAGGCACGTCGAAGCATAGACTTCTACCATGCGGCCGCTCCCAAATCTCAATCGGATTATGCCTGTTCGCTACGCATTGTAACTCGCGCGTTCATGCCTGCCCTTCGGGGCTAAGCGCAATGCTTGGGGCGGGTTGGAAGCGCTGTCCGCTGGCTTCATGAGAAGCACTGCCACCAGTCGTCTCCTGCCATCGCCGCACGATCACATCGACATATCCAGGATCGAGTTCAAGCAGCCGCGCTCGGCGCCCCGTCCGCTCCGCCGCGATCATCGTCGTGCCCGAACCGCCGAACAGGTCGAGCACGATGTCCCGGCTCTTCGAGGAGTATCGGATGGCCCGTTCCACCAGTGCCACCGGTTTCATCGTCGGGTGCAGATCGTTCTTGTGCGGTTGGTCGAAGAACCAGACGTCGCCTTGGTCGCGGGCGGCGTCGACCCGGTCGAGACGATCGCGCTCACAGCCCATGTCGCCCGCGCGGTGTATGAAGGCGAGAGCAACGATCGAGGCTTGACGACGAGCATCAGCCTGCCACGTCGCCGGGCTTACTTCACCGCCAGCAGCTCGACGTCGAAGATCAGCGTCGCGTTGGGCGGAATGACTCCGCCGGCGCCGCGCGCTCCGTAGCCGAGCTCCGGCGGAATGATCAGCGTCCGCTTGCCGCCGACCTTCATGCTCGCGACGCCCTCGTCCCACCCGGCTATGACGCGCTGCTTGCCGATGGGAAACTCGAAGGGCGACCCGCGGTCGACCGAGGAATCGAACTTCTTGCCCTTCTCCCCGCCGTTGGAGAGCCAGCCGGTGTAGTGCATGACGCAGGTCTGCCCCTCCTTGGGGCTGGCGCCCGTGCCGACGGTCGTATCGATGAATTTCAGGCCGCTCTGGGTCGTCATGGTTTTTCCCTGGGGTTGCGCCGCCGCCGGACAGGCCGCGGCGACAGTTGCGGTGGCGGTGGCGAGCAGGACACG
>JBILYJ010000135.1:0-10955 GCA_044377795.1 Reyranella sp.
CGAGCAGTATGCCAAGAGCGAGAAGGACCATAACCAGGCCTACGAGAAGATGATCGAGATCCGCGACCGCGCCTCGCCGACCGGCAAGATGGGCACCGGCTGGGACACGGCCAATGCCGCCCTGTTCCTCGCCTCCGACCAGTCATCCTATGTGAACGGGCACCTGCTGGTGGTTGACGGCGGCATCACCGTGCGGGCCTAGAGCGTCACGATTTGAAGCGCACAGTCGAAATAAGCGAAATAAACGAAATAATTGAAATGAACTCGGGGTATTCCCTGGAGAGGTACATGGATACCGCAAGGATCGGTTCAGGACGTCCTGGATCGCCTCGGCCGAGGAGCCCGATCAGCGGCGCGCGCGTCTCAGGAGCGTCCGGAAGACGATCGGGCCGGTGATGATGATCAGGAACAGCCGGAACAGATGGTGGGTCGCCACCATCGCGACCTCGATGCCGAGTGCCAGGCCGATCAGGCTCATCTCGGCGAAGCCGCCGGGGGCGTAGCTCAGCACTGTGGCGTCGAGGTTGAGGCCGGTCAGCGCGTGGGTGATCTCGGCGAAGCCGACCGCGCAGGCGATGAGGATGAAGGCGGCGCCGACCGAGGCGGCCATCTCCTTGTGCAGCCTGTCGAAGTTGGTGCCGACGAAGCGGCAGCCGATGCCGGTGCCGACCACGACCTGCGCCGCCGCGACCAGGAACCCCGGCGGCTGCGAGTTGGTGAAACCGCCCAGATGCGCGATGGCGCTCACGATCATCGGGCCCATCATGAAACTCGCCGGCAGGCGCAGCAGGCGGCCGACGATCGCGCCGATCACGCCGCAGGCGATGAGGATGGCATAGTCCTGCCAGTCGTTCCCCGTCGGTTCACGGACCATGGTCAGAACGCTGGTCTGCGCGCCGTTCACCAGCCGGTACCAGACCGGGATGGTGAGCACGACCGTCAGGATGCGCAGCGCGTGGGCGAGCGCGATCGAGCGCTCCTCGCCCCCCATGGCACCGCCCATGATGGTCATGTCGTTCAACCCGCCCGGCATGGCGGCGAAGTAGCAGGTGACCCTGTCCCAGTCGGTGACGCGCCGCAGCCAGGCGTAGCAGAGCGTGGCGCCGGTCATGGTCATGCCGGTGAGGACACAGAGGCTGACCGCCCACTCTGCCAGCCGCTGAACCAGCTCCGGCGTGAAGGAAGAGCCCAGCAGCACGCCCAGGATGATGATCATGCCCTGGCGCAATCGCACCCGCATGCCGATGCGCAGGCCCAGGAAGGCGGCGACGGTGGAGAAGACGCAGGCGCCCAGCATCCAGGCCAGCGGCATGCGCAGCCAGTCGAAGACGAAGCCACCCGCCGTGCCGATGGCGAGCGCCAGGGCGAGAGGCTGCCAGCCCTCGTGGCCGATGATCCTCTTCTTCCCGGGCTTTAGGGGAGTGTCCTTGCCGTTCAAGGAGCGAACTGCTCCTTGAGGATCCGTTCCTCAAGATCGTGCTCGGGGTCGAACAGCAGCGTGAGCCTGGTGTCGATGGCCTCGGTCACCGCGACATGGGCGACGTTGGGGATCTCCACCGAGTCGGCCGCCGCCGCGACGGGACGCTTCTTCGGATCGAGGATCGTGAACTCGACCTTGGAGGTGCGCGACAGCAACGCGCCGCGCCAGCGCCGCGGCCGGAAGGCGTTGATCGGGGTCAGCGCCAGCAGCCCGGCGCCCAGCGGCAGGATCGGTCCGTGGGCCGAGAGGTTGTAGGCGGTCGAACCGGCAGGGGTCGCCACCAGCACGCCGTCGCAATGCAGCTCGGGCAGACGCTTCTGGCCGTCGACCGCGACCTCGATCCGCGCGGTCTGGCGGCTCGAGCGCAGCAGCGACACCTCGTTGATGGCGAGGACTTCGGAGACCTTGCCGCGCGTGTTGGTGGCCAGCATGCGCAGCGGCGTCAGCGTTACCTGGCGGGCCTTCTTGAGGCGCTTCAGCAGGTTGGCTTCCTTGTAGGTATTCAGCAGGAAGCCGACCGTGCCGAGGTTCATGCCGTAGATCGGCTTGAGCCGCCGCATGTTGCGATGCAGGGCCTGCAGCATCAGCCCGTCGCCGCCCAGCGCGACGATGATGTCGGCCTCGGCGGCCGTCGCCGCGCCGTAGATCGCTTCGAGGCGGGCCTTGGCCTCGCGGGCCGTGGCCGTGCTGGCACAAACGAAGGCGAGGCGGGGTGCGGGCTGGGACTGGACGGCCATACGGGATACAGCAATGCCTCGGGTGCAGGAATCGTACTATAGCCGCCCGCCGCGCCGGTGCGATAAATTCCCGGTCACAAAAGAAACTGCGAGGAGGAATGCAATGCAACTGATCCCGCTGGCCGATGGCTTCGGCGTCGAAGTGAAGGGCGTCTCGCTGCTCGACGTGGCAACGGATGCCCAGGCCTACAAAGCCGTCCGGGAGGCCTTCGAGACGCATTCACTCCTGGTGTTCCGCGACCAGCAGATCGCCGACGACATCCAGGTCGCCTACAGCCGCGCCTTCGGTCCGCTGGAACTGACCAAGGCGGCATCGCTCGGCGAGAACAGCTTCTATTCGCGCCTGACCAATGTCGGCCAGCAGGGCGAGATCGTGCCGCCCGATCACCGCCAGGTGCTGATCGCCAAGGCCAATGCGCTGTGGCACACCGATTCGTCCTTCAAGAAGACGCCGGCGCTCGCCTCCGTGCTGACCGCGCGCGTGCTGCCGGGCGAAGGCGGCGAGACCGAGTACACCTCGACGCGGCTCGCCTGGGAGCGGCTGCCGGCCGACCTGCAGGAGAAGCTGAAGACGGCGGTGGCGACCCATTCCTATGCCAACAGCCGGGACCAGATCCATCCCGACCTCGCCAATGCCGAGGAGCGCAAGGCGCTGCCGCCGGTGCGCTGGCGGCTGAACTGGCGCAATCCGGCCAACGACCGACGCGCGCTCTACGTCGCCAGCCATGCCTATGCGATCGACGGCATGGACGACCGCGACGCGCGTCAGCTTCTCGCGCAACTCCTCGACGAGGCGACGCGGCCGGAGTTCGTCTACAGCCACAAATGGCGCCAAGGCGATGCGGTGATGTGGGACAACCGCGCCATGCTCCATCGCGGCCGTCCGTGGGACTACACGCGCGAACGCTCCATGATACGCACGACGATCTCGGCCACTGACGCGGACGGGCTCGGCGAAGTCACGCCGCCGGTCATTCACTAGAAATTTCGAGGGAGACTGGCGGCCCGGCGCAGGGCACGCGCCGCCAGTTCGGGGCGCGCCGCTATTCCGCGGCGGCGAGGCGCTGCTGATTCTGCTGGGCGGCGATCTTGGCACGGGCGAGGTCCTCGCCGCGGCGCTTGTTGACGGCCGCACCGCCGCCCGAGGTCTCGGCGAACAGCGACAGCTTGTCCATGTCGTCGTCCATCACGGGCTGCAACGCGAGGTCGGTGTATTCGAGGCGCTTCGGGTCGTTCTTGACCTTGCGGCCGATGGCGATGCCCTGCAGCGTGAGGCGGGCGTAGATCTTGAGCTTGCGCCAGAAATCCGCCGCCACCTTGTAGTGGAACACGCCGATCGGCTCGATCGGCATGCCGTAGCGGCGGTCGAGGCGATACTTCATGCGCACCGCGCCGCCTTCCAGCGGGTGCACGCCCTCGGCCTCGAACATGATCTTGAACATGGTCATGAAGCGCGCCGGCTCGGCCGGGTCGCGGCCGGGGATCGCGCCGTGGCGGCGGGCCACCGTCTCGATGTGCTCGGGCGTGTAGTAGGACTTCCAGGCCTCGCGATAGACCTGCTCGAACTCCGCGTCGCTCATCTTCGGGTGATGCACGCAGCGATGATGGACGTCGTACTTGTTGAGGTCGGGGTCCATCCACACACCCTGCTTCCACAGGGTCTGGTGATCCTCGGAACCGGGGAGCGGCGTCAGCATGAACAGCTCGAGGATGTCGAGCGGCAGCTCCTTCTTGATGATCTCCATGTCACGCAGGATCGAGGCGCGCGTGTCACCGGGGAAGCCCAGGATGTAGCCGGCCCAGGTCGAGGCGCCGCTGTTGTGCCACGCCTGCAGCATCTTGCGGTACTCGGTGATCTTGTTCTGGCGCTTCTTGGCGGCCAGCAGATTGTCCGGGTTGACGTTCTCGAGGCCGATGAAGACGCGATAGACGCCGGCCCAGCGCGCCTTGTTGATGAAGTTCGGAATGCGGTGGCACTGGGTGTCGACCTGGATGATCAGGGACAGCTGGATGCCCTCGTTCTCCTTGAGCTCGATGAGCCGGTCGAAGAAGTCTTCCCAGTGCTTGTTGCGGGCCATGTTGTCGTCGGTGATGAAGAACGACGTGATGCCCTGCTTGTAGTTCTCGCGGATGATCGCTTCGAGATCGTCGGCGGTGCGGAAGCGGCTCTTGCGGCCCTGCACGTTGATGATGGTGCAGAACGAGCACTGGAACGGGCAGCCGCGGCCAAGGTCGAAGCTCGACATGCCACCTTCGTTGCGCGACAGCGCCGACGGCGGCAGGTGAGGGGTCGGAGCGCCCTCAAGGCCCGGCAGATCGTCCATGTAATTGTAGAGCGGCTTCATGGTGCCGTTCATGGCGTCGCGCAGCACGAGGTCGAAACGGCCTTCCTCGGCCTCGCCGGCGAAGATCGAGACGCCCATGTCCATGGCTTCCTGGATCTCGGGCGGGATCACCGGCAGCATCGACAGGCAGCCCGACACATGGAAGCCGCCGATGGCCACCGGGAAGCGGCCCTTCAGGAACTTGCGGGCCAGATCGACCGCGTGGGGATACTGGTTGGTCTGGACGCCGACCAGGCAAATCAAGCCCGTGCCGCCGCTGCGCTCGATCTTGGCCATCAGGTGGTCAGGGCGGACGCGGGTATTGGTCTCGTCGATCGGGTGGATGATGATGTCCACGTCCGGCCCCAGGACCTGCCGCGCGCGGCAATCCTCACCGAGACCATAGAGCGCGGCCAGCGTGTTCGAGGGGATGTGCGACCGAAGCCATGTGATCGGATAGCCATCGTCATCGTAATGAGTAGGCTTGATCAGAATGAGATGAAACTTCGTACGCTTCACGGCACCGCCCATCGCGGACTTCTCCAAGACAAAACCCGCACGCGGTTCCAAAGATTTACCGCTTGACGGCATTCAGCGTCACAATGCTCTGAGCCGGTCCCTAACGCAACCGGGAGCCGGTCAAAATTCTCAGAATGAATACGCAATAGAACCACTAGAATTAGGGCTTTCTGGGGCCAAGCCCCGCCATTAGTGCGGATTTGCCATGCCGAGGCGATCCTTGCAGTCCGTGGCGTGAGAGCGCAGCCTCACAATGCCTGAAGCGCCCCGAGAGAACGCGCAGGGTGAGGGAACGAACAGGAATTGAGCCTCATTGTACGTGCGCCCGCGTTGGCGCCTTTCCGGATTCGAAGCTTTCGCTTCCAGTGGCCCTCCGATCTCCTCGCCTCCTGGGCGTTCGAGATGGAAGGCGTCATCCTCGGCTGGTTCGTGCTGGTGTCGACCGGCTCGGTCCTGGCGCTGGCGGTGTTCGGCTCGCTGCAGTTCCTCGGGACGCTGATCTCGCCCCTGTTCGGCATGGCGGGCGACCGGATCGGCAATCGCAACGTCCTGCTTCTGATGCGTTTGGGTTACCTCATCCTGGCGGCCTGCCTGATGAGCCTGTTCCTGACCGGCCTGGCATCGCCGGTGCCGGTGTTCATCCTCGCCACCCTGATGGGGTTGATCCGTCCCTCCGACATCACGATGCGCAACCTGCTCGTCGGCGAGACCATGCCGGCGGACTACCTGATGCGCGCCATGGGCGTATCGCGGACCACTGCCGATTCCGCCCGGATCGTCGGCGCGCTGTCGGGCGCCGGGCTGGTCGCGGCCCTCGGCTCGGGCCTGGCCTATGTGGCGGTCTGCGGCGTCTACGCTCTCTGCCTTGCGCTGACGCTCGGCGTGGGGACCCGTCGGTTGCGGATCCTGAGCGACGGCGAGGCTGCGCCGTCGGCTCTCAGAGCCCTAAGGCAGGGCTTCGTCTATGTCTGGTCGACGCCGGTGGTCCGTGCGTTGATGCTGTTGGCCTTCCTCGTGAATTTCGCGGCCTATCCATTGACCGGGTCCCTGCTCGCCTATGTGGCCAAGGACGTCTACGGAATGGACCAGACCGGGCTCGGCTGGCTGATCGCCAGCTTCGCCGGCGGTGCGCTCACCGGCTCGATCCTGGTGTCCCTGTACGGCGCCCATGTCCGGCCAGCGCGTACCATGATCGCCTGCACGCTCGTCTGGCTGTCGCTCAACCTGGTCTTCTCGTGGCTCACGACGCCGCTGCTGGGAGAGATCGTCCTGTTCGGGGCGGGGCTGTTCCAGAGCTTCTGCATGATCCCGATGTCGGTGATCCTGCTTCGGGTCACCAATCCGGCGCTGCGTGGCCGCGTCATGGGCGTGCGGATGCTCGCGGTGTACGGCATGCCCCTCGGGCTGCTGCTGTCGGGTCCGCTGGTCGAGTGGGGCGGCTTTGCGATGACAGGGACCTTGTACAGCGTGCTGGGCATCGTCTTCACCCTGGTGATCGCGGTGTGGTGGCGTGCCGATCTATGGGACCGCGCAGCCCCCGTGAACGCTCGCTGACCGCAACCTGCCGACCGGGGCTGCGTTGCTGCGGGAATGCATCACCCCTTCGCCATGACCGTCGCTCTGGCGATGGCCGTTCTTTTTGCCGCCTCCGCTCCGGCCGGCGCCCAGTCCTCCGACGGCGAGAAGCCCACGCCGCGCCCCTCGGCGACTGAGGACGAGCAGCGCAGCATCTACACGTTCCAGGTGGAGAATGACGTGTTCAACCGGTTTGGCCGGTCGGACCGCGACTATACCAACGGCGTCCGGGTCGGGTGGCTGTCGCCGGCCATCACGGAGATGCCCCGTGGGATCGTGGCGCTGACCACCATTCCGACCTTCCTGGGTGAAGCCGCTGCCGACTCGGTGATCCGGCGCGTCGCCATCTCCGCCGGACAGAACATCTACACGCCCGAGAACACCTATGTGACGAATCCGATCTACAATGACCGGCCCTATGCAGCCTGGCTCTATGCGAGCTTTGCGCTGCAGTACACCTACAAGCGTCACGATCCCAGGACCGGCATCGACGAGCCGATGCGCCTCGATACGCTGCAGCTCGATCTCGGCGTCATCGGCCCGGCCGCGGGCGGCGAGTTCGTGCAGAACAACTTCCATAAACTGATCGGCGTGTCGCCTGCGTATGGTTGGGGCAACCAGCTCCACAACGAACCCACGGTCGGCCTCTCCTTCGAGCGGCGCTGGCGAACCGGTCGCGCCGTCCTGATCGACAACCCCAAGCTCGAGTTGGACTTCATCCCGCGCGCGGCGATGGCGGTCGGCAACGTCGCGACCTATGCCAGCGTCGGGGGCACGGCGCGCATCGGCAAGAACCTGCGGGAAGACTTCGGGCCGACGCGGGCCCGGCCGGCCTTGCCTGGATCGGACGCCTTTATCGGCGACGGAAGCTTCGGCTGGTATCTGTTCGCGGGCGTCGACGGGCAGGCGGTGGCGCGCAACATCTTCCTGGACGGCAATACCGACGGCTTCAGTCAGCGCGTGTCTCGCCGGCCCTTCGTTGGCGAGGTCCAGGCGGGACTGGCCGTGCTTTGGGGCGGAACGCGGATTTCCTATACCCAGATCCTGCGCACGCCGGAGTTCTTCGAGCGCGATCGCATCACCCAGTTCGGCTCGATCAACCTTACCTTCAGATACTGACGCCCAGACATGGCGCCCAGACGCTGACGCCAAAATAAAAGGGGCGCCCGAAGGCGCCCCCTTGTCTGCGGAGTGGGCCGCTATATGCGTCCCATCAACAGCAGGATGACGATGATGATGAGCACCAGTCCGATACCACCGCTCGGATAGTAACCCCAGCCGCTGCTGTGCGGCCAGGTCGGCAGCGCCCCGATCAGGATGAGGATCAGGACGATCAGAAGAATGGTGCCCAGCATTGATTGCTCCCTAGCCTAGGTTTGCCTCGGCGAACGACCAGTTCGCGAGCTTGTCGAGCCAGGCCTGGATGTGATCCGGCCGGCGGTTCTGGAAGTCGAGGTAGTAGGCGTGCTCCCACACGTCGGCGACCAGGAGCGGGGTGCCGCCGTGGGCCATCGGGGTGTCGGCGTTGGCGGTCGTCTCGATCTTGAGCTTGCCGTCCGCGCCCTTGACGAGCCAGGCCCAGCCGCTGCCGAACTGACCGACGGCCGCCGCCTTGAAGGCCGCCTTGAAGGCATCCAGACCGCCGAAGCTGTCGTCCAGCGCCGACTTGATCTTGCCGGTCGGCTCGCCGCCCTTGGGCGTCATGCTGTTCCAATAGAAGGTGTGGTTCCAGATCTGGCCGGCGTTGTTGAAGATCGCCTTGCCCTTCTCGTCCTTGGCCGACTTCTTCACGATCTCTTCGAGCGACAAGCCTTCGTAGGCCGTTCCGGGGACGAGTTCGTTCAGCTTGTCGACGTAGGCCTTGTGATGCTTGCCGTAGTGGAAGGAGATGGTGTTGGCCGAAACGACCGGCGCGAGCGCGTCATCGGCATAGGGGAGTTTCGGAAGAGTGAAATTGGACATAACGCTATCCTCAGCTGGCTGGCCCGGAACGTCCCGGGCGGGCGGCGTCCGACATGAACGCACCTCACCTTATGACGTTGCGCGTTGCGGTGGCGCTACGTTTTTTCCTGTAAAATCCTAAAGCCCTGAATCGTGTGTGGGATCGCGCGGGGCTGTCGCCGGCGCTCGGGACGGCCCGAAATCGGGCAAGTCGTTCTCACTCGCTGGGTGTGAAGACGATGCGCGCGATTTCTTCAGCGAACGTTTCTCAGTCGCTCACTCTGTGGTTGCGTGCCCGGAAGCGGTGAGTATTTGTGAGGGCCGACCCATTCAAAGAGGTAGTTCGCCATGAAGGGCAACCCGCAGATCATCGCCGAACTCAACAAGCTCCTGAAGAACGAGCTGACGGCGATCAACCAGTATTTCCTCCACGCCCGCATGATGAAGCACTGGGGCTTCGAACGCCTCGGCAAGAAGATCTACGAGGAGTCGATCGGCGAGATGAAGCACGCCGACAAGCTCATCGAGCGCATCCTCATGCTCGACGGCCTGCCCAACCTGCAGGATCTGGGCCGGCTCGCGATCGGCGAGAACGTGCCGGAGGCGCTCGACGCCGACCTCAAGCTGGAGACCGCCGCGCGCACCGCACTGGTCGAGGCGGTGACGGCTTGCGAGGCCGCAAAAGACTATGTCAGCCGCGAGATCGCCGTCAGCATCCTCGAGGACGCCGAAGAGCACATCGACTTCCTCGAGACCGAGATCGGTCTGATCGAGAAGGTGGGCGTGCAGAACTATCTGCAGAGCCAGATGGGCGAAGGGAAGGGCCCGAACTGAGCGCTCGGGAGCCGGGATCAGTCGGCCGCGAGGAGCGTCGACTCAACCGAACGTTCATGGGCGATCGCATGGGCAATGCGGTCGCGCATGTCACAGGCGCAGGTCCCGCATTGGGGGCTCTTTCCGCAGGCCCTGAAGACGTCGGCTGGACGCCGGGCCCCGGCCCGAACGGCCGCATCGACCTCGCGTTCGCGAATGGCTGTGCAAATGCAGATGTACATGCCTTGAAGGCCGTTTCTTCCCATTTTGCGACTTACTCGCAGACGCAGGATAGGGGCAGGTGCCCGGGCCGGTCAAGCCCCTCTCGGCCCTCTGCGATGTGTGACGTCCGACCGGCGACTGCGGCTCGAGACGGGACTTAAAGCGGCGCCACCCTGAACGGCCCGATGGCCGTGATGGCGCATTCGGAGCCGCCGGCATCGCGGCAGGCCTGCAGCGCTGTCGAGGTGGCGTCCTGCTCGCTCGGCCGGTTCGTGGCGATGCCGATACGGCCATTGGCGGCGAGCGCGACGGCACGCCAGCCGTTGGCGATCAGGTATTGATCCAGCGCCTTGGTCTGGGCGTCATCCAGGCCGCTCATGTCCTGGGGGGTCAAGATGTCGATGGCTCGCATCGTCTGCGGCGTGCGAACCAGCACTTCGTTGTTCAGGGCATAGACGACACAAGGTCGTCCCGTGAGATGGCCGCAGATCTGCAGGTTGCGGCGGATCGCGTCGGTTTCGGTCTCGCTCGGTGTCCACCAGTCGAACCGGTTGTGCCCGAGCACCAGGGCGCGGCTGTGCTGGCTTGTGAGGTAGCGGGCGGCCAGCCGTTCGCGGGCTGCCGGGCGCAACAACGGCGCCGTCGCGGGATCCAGGGTAATCGGCGGCGACGGCTTCGTTGAAGGCACATAGGGCGGCGGCGGCATGGGTGGCGAACGGAACGCCCAGACCACGTCGTTCTCGACCGCGTAGAGCGTACAGCCGTCGTAGGCGCGCACGATCGGCACGTCTCTCTCGACCTTGCGGTTGCAATCTTCGACGGCGGCCCGGCGGGCGGCTGCTTCGTCGATCCTGTCGATGGCCGTCGCGAAGATGCCGCGTACGTTCAGCGCGAAGGCCTTGGCGCCGGGCGCGTCGGCATAGTTCTGCAGGGCGCGCCAATGGAAGTCCGGGACGAAGGGAACATCCCTGGATGCGAAGCGAGGAGGCGCGGGGGACGATTGCGGGGCAGCCTGAGGGGCCGCCGGTACCGGAGATGTGGCCGGCGTGGTCACGCGGGGGACGGTCTCGGTGGCGACGGTATCCGGGACGGGGGCGGTCGCGACCGGCAGGGCAGAGGTGGGTTCGGCTGTCTGCAGGGAGGGCGGTGTCGACGGATGACGCAGATAGACGGTCCCGGCGAGCGCGCCCAGGACCAGGATCGCCATGATCCCGCCGGCCAGGAACAGGCGCGTGCGCGGCATCGACCGCGCCACGGCATGTGCGGGATGGGCGGCGGCGCCCGGCCGCGCGCCGTCGACAGTCAGGCGGTACGCATGGTTGGGGCGGGGGATGTTCTTGACGT
>JBILYJ010000127.1:0-11617 GCA_044377795.1 Reyranella sp.
GACGCCCTTGCCGCCACGACCGGTCACCCGATACTCGTAGGCTGATGTGCGCTTGCCGAAGCCAGACGAAGCCACGGTGAGCACGAACTCCTCCTTGCTCTGCAGTTCGGCGAAGCGCTCCGGTGACAGCGTGGTGGCCGGCGCTGCCGCCTCCTCACCCGCCGGAGTTTCCTCCTCTGTGCCCGCCTCGCCCGCTTCCGCCGCGTTCTCGGCCTGGCGCAGCGCGCGCGACTGACGCAGGTAGGCGTCACGATCCTCGGTCGGAATGCCCTTGCCGCCGTCGACCAGCGACATCGAGATCACCTCGTCGCCCTCGGCCAGCGCGATGCCGCGCACGCCGGTCGAATTGCGGCTGGCGAAGACACGCACGGTCGAGACGGGGAAGCGCATGGCGCGGCCCTGGCGCGTCGCCAGCAGCAAGTCCTGCTCCTCGGAGCAGACACTGACCCCGATCAGGCGATCGCCCGCATCCTCGCCCTCGAACTTCATGGCGATCTTGCCGCCCTGGTTGACGCTGGTGAAGTCGCTGAGCTCGTTGCGGCGCACGCCGCCGCGCGCCGTCGCGAACATCACGTTAAGCGTCGACCAGCTCGCCTCGTCCTCCGGCATCGGCATCACGGCGCTGATCGTTTCGCCCTCGCCGAGCGGCAGCAGATTAACGAACGCCTTGCCGCGCGCCTGTGGCGCACCGAGCGGCAGGCGCCAGACCTTGAGCTTGTAGACGATGCCGCGGCTGGAGAAGAACAGCACCGGCGTGTGGGTATTGGCCACGAACAGGCTCGACACGAAATCGTCCTCGCGCGTGGCCATGCCCGAGCGGCCCTTGCCGCCGCGGCGCTGGGCACGATAGGCCGACACCGGCACGCGCTTGACGTAACCGCCATGGGTCACCGTGACGACCATGTCCTCGCGCTGGATCAGGTCCTCGATGTCCTGCTCGAACTCGTTGTCGACGATCTGGGTGCGCCGCGGCGTGGCGTACTTCTCCCTGATCTCGCGCAGCTCCTCGCCCATCAACGCGAACAGCTTGTCGCGATCGCCCAGCAGTTCGAGATAGCCCTCGATCAGCTTTGCAACCTCGGTCAGCTCTTCGGCGATCTTGTCGCGCTCCAGGCCGGTCAGGCGCTGCAGTCGCAATTCCAAAATGGCCCGGGCCTGCACCTCGGAGAGCCGGTAGGTACCCTCGGCCGACACTTCGCGGCCGGGCTCGGCGATCAGGTCGATCAGCGGCTTCACGTCGGCCGCCGGCCAGTCCTTGGCCATCAACCGCTCACGCGCCACGTTCGGGTCGGGCGAGCGGCGGATCATATCGATCACTTCGTCGATGTTGGCGACGGCGATCGCCAGACCGACCAGCACATGGGCACGGTCGCGCGCATGGTTGAGTTCGAAGCGGGTGCGCCGGGTGAGCACCTCGGCCCGGAAGCGGATGAAGGCCTCGAGCAGCTCCTTGAGGCTCATCAGCTTCGGGCGGCCACCGTCGAGCGCCAGGGCGTTGACGCTGAAGCTCGTCTGCAACGGCGTGAAGCGATAGAGCTGGTTCAGCACGACGTCGGACATGGCATCGCGCTTCAGGTCGATGACCAGCCGCACGCCGTCCCTGTCGCTCTCGTCGCGAATCTCGGAGATGCCCTCGACCTTCTTGTCGCGCACCACCTCGGCGATGCGCTCGTGCAACCGGGCCTTGTTCTCCTGGTACGGAATCTCGGTGACGACGATCGACTCGCGGCCGCCGGATTTCTGCTCGATGTTGGTCTTGGCCCGCATCATCATCGAGCCACGCCCGAGCTCGAAAGCGGCGCGGATGCCGTTGCGGCCGAGGATGAGGCCGCCGGTCGGGAAATCCGGGCCCGGCACATATTCCATGAGCTGCGGTACCGTCAGCTCCGGATTGGCAATCAGCGCCAGGCAGGCATCGATCAGCTCGCCGAGATTGTGCGGCGGGATGTTGGTCGCCATGCCGACCGCGATTCCGCCGGCGCCGTTGGCCAGCAGGTTCGGATAGGCCGCCGGCAACACCGTCGGCTCGCTCTCGCGCTCGTCGTAGTTAGGCTGGAACTCGACGGTGTCCTTGTTGATGTCCTCGAGCAGCGTCTCGGCGACGGTGGCGAGACGCGCCTCGGTGTAACGCATCGCCGCTGGCGGATCGCCGTCCATCGAGCCGAAGTTGCCCTGCCCCGAGATCAGCGGCAGGCGCATCGAGAAGTCCTGCGCCATGCGCACCATGGCATCGTAGATCGCGCTGTCGCCATGCGGGTGATACTTGCCCATCACGTCGCCGACGATGCGCGCCGACTTGCGGAAGGGCCGCGTCGAGTCGTAGCCGCCCTCCTTCATCGCGTAGAGGATGCGGCGCTGCACCGGCTTCAGGCCGTCGCGCGCATCGGGCAGCGCGCGCGACACGATCACGCTCATGGCGTAATCGAGGTAGGAGCGGCGCATCTCCTCTTCGATCGTGATCGGGGCGATATCGTGCGGCGAGGGCTGTGGCGGAGGCGCGTCGGGGGGCGGCGGCGCCGGCGGAAGGGTCGTATCGTCGCTCACGGAGACCTGGAATTTTCTCGTTCTTGCAGCCCTTCCGGAGACTCCGGCGGGGGTATTCCTCAACCTAGCAAACAAGCCTCTCCGGACCAACAAAAATCGCCTGAAAAAGCCCCCTTTAATGCATTGATTTTATTGGGTAAATTCCGCTCGAAATTGCCTCATGAAAAGGCCGTGACTTGCCCCCAGAAAGCACCCCTTCGCGTCCCTCGGTCGTGGTCTTCGACATGGGCGGCGTGCTGATCGACTACAATCCGCGGCACCTCTACAGGAAGCTCATCCCGCAGGAGGCGGAGATGGAGCACTTCCTGGCCAACGTAACCACGCGCGAATGGCACATGCGGCAGGACTACGATGGCGATCCCGCCGCCGCCATGCGTGAGCTGCAGGCGCTCCATCCGGGCAAGGAAGCGCTGATTTCGGCCTATTACGACCGTTTCGACGAGATGCTCGACCACGCCTTCGCGCCGATGGCGGCCTTGGTCGAGCGATTGGGCGATGGCGGCGTGCCGCTCTACCTGCTGTCCAACGCCCCCGGCTTCCTCGATGCCTGGCTGCGCGGGCCGGCCCAGGCGAAGCACCCCTTCGTCGGACGCTTCCGCGATTTCATCGTGTCCGGGCATGTCGGATGCTGGAAGCCCGACGCCGCGATCTTCGAACTGACCTGCCGCACGGGTGGATTCCGCCCCCAGGACGCGGTGTTCATCGACGACGTGGTGACAAACGTCGAGGGAGCGCGAGCCACCGGCATGAGCGGCATCCATCACCGCTCGGCGGACGAGACGGTGGCCGAACTGCGGTCCCTGGGCTTTCCTGCGTGAACGTCCCGGCGGCCCTGGCAGACCTGCCGCAGCCGCTCTACTTCTTCGACGGCCAGTGCGTCCTGTGCAGTCGCTTCGTCGCCTTCTGCCTCAAGCGCGATCCCGACGGGCATCTCAGGTTCGCCAGCGCGCAGTCGGCCCTCGGCAGGCGTGTTCTTCTGGCCCTCGACCTGCCCCACGACACGCTGGACCGCACGATCCTGCTGCTCGAGGACGGCAGGATCTACACGCGCTCGACCGCCGCGCTGCGGGCGCTGCGCCATCTGCGGGGCCGGGCACGCTGGCTCTACCCGCTGATCCTGGTCCCGAAGGTCCTGCGGGACCCTCTCTACGACATCGTCGCGCGCAACCGGATCCGCTGGTTCGGCCGGCTCGAGTCCTGCCTGGTGCCGTCGCCGCAGACACGGGACCGCTTCATCGACCTGTGAGGAAGCCGCGATAGCGCACCAGCCGGCCGAGCCACGGCAGGCCGATCTCGACATCGAACCGGAAACGCCCCTCCTCATCCCCGGTCTCGGCCGCCTTGATGACAGGCCAGCAGAAGCGCGGCAGTGGCAGGCCGCCGAAGCGCATCCCCGCCATCACCAGTTCGAGCCGACCGTCCTTCACCGGCACCGCGAGATCGAAGGCGAAGAGCCCGAACCGCTCGACGATCCACCCGGTGGGCCGGCGCAGCCCGATATACTGTTCGGAGCGCATGGCGCGGCCACCGACCCGCCGGATCCAGGTCTCGCGTCCGCCCCGCACGACGAACTCGACTTCGATCGGGGCATCCGCCACCGCGGGCGGCAGGGCAAACAGTCGGGCTACGAGCCGCCCGGCGAGGTTGGAGGGTCCCTCGACTGAGCATCGGCCGCTCCACGTGCCGCCCGCGTCGTCATGAAGCCTTCGCCCGGCTTCGGACATGGCGCCGTAGGCACGGCCCAGGACGCGGCGATAGAGCGAGGGGCGGAAAGACGCCCCGTCCTTGCCCCATCCCGATGCGATGCGCAGAGACGCCCTCACCCATTCGGCCTCGATCTCGGCCAGGGACAGGAGGCCGATGCAGGGCACGGCGCCCCGCCGGGACACCTCTCCTCGCGCCAGCTTGCGAACCAGCGCGGCCGCCGGCGTCGCGGGCACGAAAGGACCATCGGCGCCTTCTGCCACTAGAGACCAGGAGCGCGAACCACCCGCGCCCTCGAGATCGATGCGCAGACCACCCCTGTCGGTCCCGAAGGCGCGCAGCCGGTCGGCGATCCAGGCCAGCGGCGTCGCCGCCGGCTTGAGCGAGCGGAGCAACCCCAGCCGGACGGGCATGGCCAGCACCCATAGTCCGAGATGCAGGACGGAGAGCTCCAGCCCAGCGCCGGCATAGGTCTCCGGCACGCCAAAACGCTGGCGAAACAGGGCCGGCTCGGGCAGGTCGCAGGAAGCCGCCCAGCGGCGGCCCAGTCCGGGCACGGCGATGCGGCGAAGGCCTCCCCAGACATGCCGGCCCGGCTGATCCGGAATGGGCTTGCCGGCGCCCGCCAGGATGGCCTCAATCAGGGCGCGGCCGCGCGGCGCATCGTTGCCGGGCACGATGGCGAGAGACACGCGGTCGACGGCCATGCCCTCGTCCAGGGCCTGCTCCAGGATCGCCGCCGTGAGCGCGGGCGCCGTGCTCGCCCCCGAGCAAACGAGCACGCCCGCTGCCTTGGCCGCCGCGTCCAGCCGGTCGATGCCGCAGACGAAGGCGCGATCGTCGGAAAGGTCGAGATAGTGGACGCCGTGACGGATGCAGGCTTCCGCCACCGAATAGTCCTGGCCCTGAAAAGGCCCGGCGACATGGATGAGAACGTCGAACCGCCGAGAGGCGAGCAGGCGATCGAGGTCGCGTCGCCAATCGAGTACCAGGCCAGCCACGCCCAATTCGGCGGCCATCGCCTCGACGTTCGCGCGATCGCGCGCGCCGATCGTCAGATCGATCAGCGGATCGTTCGCCAGCAGACGGCACAGCCGCCCGCCAAAGACGCCCGTCCCACCCAGGACGAGCGTTCGCATGGCCTAGAACGGAATGTCGTCGTCGAGCTCGGCCTTGCCACGCGGCGCCGCGCGACCACCGCCACCGCCGCCGCCGCCGCTCGGCATCCCGCCGCCGCCGGACGTGCCGCCGCCGCCGAAATCGTCGTCCATGCCGCCGCCGCCGCCGCCGCCCTCACCGCCGCCACTGCGGCCGTCGAGCATGGTGAGCGTACCGCCGAAACGCGGGATGACCACTTCGGTCGTGTAGCGTTCCTGGCCGCTCTGGTCGGTCCACTTGCGGGTCGTCAGCTGGCCTTCGAGATAGACCTTGGCGCCCTTCTTCAGGAATTTCTGGGCCACTTCGGCCAGCTTGTCGTTGAAGATCACGACGCGGTGCCACTCGGTGCGTTCCTTGCGCTCGCCGCTGTTGCGATCGCGCCAGGTCTCCGATGTCGCCACCGACATGTTCACCAGCGAACGGCCGTCCTGCATGGACTTGACTTCGGGGTCGCGGCCGAGATTTCCGACCAGAATGACTTTATTGACGCTGCCCGCCATGGGGGCCTCCTTGGCTTTCCCGGCGCCGCGGGACGCGGCACCTACCTCACGGCGGGCAACCTAGCCCCGCCCGCCTGTGGGCAGCCACCAAATTACGGTTGTGAAGTGAGGTCTGCTCATGGGCGCCCTCCGACAATTCATTGGTTGTGGCGCCAAAGTCTCCCGTATCTTCCCCGGCCATGAGCAAACCCTTCCACGTTCCCCAGGTTTCGACCGGCCAGGCCTACGCCATGCTGGGCGGAGCGGCGCTGATGATGACCCTCGCCATGGGCATCCGTCAGAATCTCGGCCTCTTCCAGGCGCCGGCCTCCAAGGAACTCGGGATCGCGATCTCGGACTTCGCGCTGGCGATCTCCGTCCAGCAGGTCGCCTGGGGCGTGAGCCAGCCGATCGCCGGCATCTTCGCCGACAAGTACGGGACCCGCTGGGTCGCGATGATCGGCAGCGCCCTGTTCATCCTCGGCATATGGCTGACCGCCACGGCCCAGGCCGCCCTGCCCATCATCCTGGGCGCCGGTGTGCTGATCGGCGTGGCGCTGGCCTGCACGACCTCGGGCATCACCGCCAACATCGCCGCCCGCGTCGTCGAGCCGGGCCGCCGGACGCTGGCCTTCGGCATCGTCTCGGCCGCGGGCTCAGTCGGTACCATGGTGACGGCGCCGATCGCGGCCTACCTTCTGAACAGCGACGGCTGGCGTGCCGCCGTCTGGGCTTTCGTCATCCTGGCGCTCGCCATGCTGCCGGCCGCCTGGATCGGCAGCCGGGCGGACAAGCTGCCCAACGCCCTGTCGACCGATCGCAACCTCACCCTGATCGGCGCCCTCGACGAGGCGCGGCGCCACACCGGCTACGTCGTGATGGCGCTGGCCTTCTTCGTGTGCGGCCTGCAGCTCGTCTTCATCACCACCCACCTGCCGACCTATCTCGCCCAGTGCGGCATGGATCCGTCCTACAGCGCCGTGGCGCTGATGCTGATCGGCGGCTTCAACATCCTGAGCTCTTGGCTGTTCGGGTGGCTGGGCGACAAATACCCCAAGCGCCTGCTGCTGGGCGCGATCTACCTGCTGCGTTCGCTGACCGTGGCACTGTTCTTCCTGTTCCCGCCGACGCCGCTTTCGGTCGTGCTGTTCGGCGCCGCCATGGGCACGCTCTGGCTGGGGGTCATTCCGCTGGTCAACGGGCTGGTGGTGCAGATCTTCGGCCTGCGCTTCCTGTCGACCCTGACCGGCATCGCCTTCCTCAGCCACCAGGCGGGATCCTTCCTCGGCGCCTGGGGCGGCGGCTATCTTTTCGACCTGATGGGGTCATACGACCTCGCCTGGAAGATCGGCGTCCTGATCGGACTGATCGCGGGCACCGCGCAGCTACTGATGAACGACCGTCCGACCGCCCGGGTGCTGGCAGCGCAAGCATCGCCAGCGTGACGCAGGACACTGGTGGAGTCGGGGGATAATCGCCATATGCGCTGATCCCGCGCTTACCTTATTGTTCCGGTCCTGATGGCAAAGTCCCGCTTACCCGCTGCCGAGCCGCATCGCTTCATCTCCGTCCGGGGCGCGCGCGAGCACAATCTCAAGAACGTCGACGTCGACCTGCCGCGCGACAGGCTGGTGGTGATCACCGGCCTCTCCGGCTCGGGCAAGTCGTCACTCGCCTTCGACACGATCTACGCGGAGGGCCAGCGCCGCTACGTCGAAAGCCTTTCGGCCTATGCCCGCCAGTTCCTCGAGCTGATGCAGAAGCCGGACGTCGATTCGATCGAGGGCCTCTCGCCCGCGATCTCGATCGAGCAGAAGACGACGTCGCGCAATCCGCGCTCGACGGTCGGCACCGTCACCGAGATCTACGACTATCTGCGCCTGCTGTTCGCGCGCGTCGGCGTGCCCTACTCGCCCGCGACCGGACTGCCGATCGAGAGCCAGACCGTTTCCCAGATGGTCGACCGCATCAAGACGATGCCGGAGGGTACGCGCCTCTACCTGATGGCCCCGATCGTGCGCGGCCGGAAGGGAGAGTACCGCAAGGAACTGCAGGACCTGCTGCGCAAGGGCTTCCAGAGGGTCAAGGTCGACGGCAAGCTCTATGAGATCGCCGAAGCGCCCGCGCTCGACAAGAAGTTCAAGCACGACATCGACGTGGTGGTGGACCGCATCGTCGTGAAGCCCGATCTCGGCAACCGCCTCGCCGATTCGCTCGAGACGGCGCTTACCCTCGCCGAGGGCCTGGCCATCGCCGAGAACGCCGACAACGGCGAGCGCACGGTCTTCTCCGCCCGCTTCGCCTGTCCGGTCTCGGGCTTCACCATCGAGGAGATCGAGCCCCGCCTCTTCTCCTTCAACGCACCGCAGGGCGCCTGCCCGTCCTGCGACGGGCTCGGCGTGAAGATGTTCTTCGATCCGGAGATGGTTGTACCGGACGACCGGCTCTCGCTCTCGGAAGGTGCGGTCGCGCCGTGGGCCGATTCGTCGGGCCAGTATTACATGCAGACGCTCGACAGCATCGCGAGGCACTTCAAGGTCAAGACATCGGTGCCGTGGCGCGACCTGCCGAAGAAGGTGCGCGACACCATCCTCTACGGCAGCGGCAGCGAGTCGGTCGCGATGCGCTACGATGACGGCATCCGCCAGTACCAGACGACCAAGCCGTTCGAGGGCGTGATCCCCAATCTCGACCGCCGCTGGAAGGAGACCGATTCCTCCTGGGTGCGCGAGGAGCTGGAGCGCTTCCAGCACGAGAGCAAGTGCGAGGTCTGCAACGGCGCCCGTCTCAAGCCCGAGGCACTCGCGGTCAAGATCGCCGGACTCAACATCAGCCAGACCACCGAGTTCTCGATCGGCGAGGCGGTGAAGTGGTTCCTGGCGCTCGATCCCAAGCTCACACCCAAGCAGCGCGAGATCGCCGCCCGCATCCTCAAGGAGATCAACGAGCGGCTGGGCTTCCTCGACAATGTCGGCCTGTCTTACCTGACCCTCAATCGAACGTCGGGCACGCTGTCGGGCGGCGAGAGCCAGCGCATTCGCCTGGCCTCCCAGATCGGCTCCGGGCTGACGGGCGTATTGTACGTGCTCGACGAGCCGTCGATCGGCCTGCACCAGCGCGACAACGACCGGCTGCTGAAGACGCTGACGCGCCTGCGCGATCTCGGCAACACGGTGCTGGTGGTCGAGCATGACGAGGACGCGATCCGCGCCGCCGACTATCTGGTCGACATGGGCCCCGGGGCGGGCGCACTCGGCGGCCACGTGGTGGCCCAGGGCACGCCCGAAGAGGTGATGGGCAACAGCGCGAGCCTCACCGGCCAGTATCTCTCCGGCTTCCGCCAGGTCCCGATTCCCAAGGTGCGGCGCGAGCCGCCGCCGAAGAACGGCCGCTGGCTGACCCTGAAGGGCGCCAAGGAGAACAATCTCCAGAACGTGACGGCCAGCATCCCGCTCGGGACCTTCACCTGCGTCACCGGCGTGTCGGGCAGCGGCAAGAGCACCCTGATCGTCGAGACGCTCTACAAGGCGCTGGCCAAGCGGCTGAACAACGCGCGCGAACACGCCGGCGCCCACGCCGCGCTCGAAGGCGTCAATCATCTCGACAAGATCGTCGACATCGACCAGTCGCCGATCGGCCGCACGCCGCGCTCCAATCCGGCGACCTATACCGGCGCCTTCTCGCCGATCCGCGACTGGTTCTCGCAACTGCCGGAGTCGACCGAGCGCGGCTACAAGCCGGGCCGCTTCTCCTTCAACGTCAAGGGCGGACGCTGCGAGGCCTGCCAGGGCGACGGCGTCATCAAGATCGAGATGCACTTCCTGCCCGACGTCTACGTCGAATGCGACGTCTGCAAGGGCAAGCGCTACAACCGCGAGACGCTGGAGATCGTGTTCCGCGGCAAGTCGATCGCCGACGTGCTCGACATGACCGTCGACGAGGGCTGCGAGTTCTTCAAGGCAGTGCCGGTCATCCGCGACAAGCTGCTGACGCTCCAGCAGGTCGGGCTGGGCTATATCCATATCGGCCAGCAGGCGACGACCCTGTCGGGCGGCGAGGCGCAGAGGGTCAAGCTCGCCAAGGAGCTTTCACGACGGGCCACCGGCCGCACGCTCTACATCCTCGACGAGCCGACCACCGGGCTCCATTTCGAGGACGTGCGCAAGCTACTGGAAGTGCTGCACCGCCTGGTCGAGACCGGCAACACGGTGCTGGTGATCGAGCACAATCTCGAAGTCATCAAGACCGCCGACTGGGTGCTCGACATGGGCCCCGACGGAGGATCCGGCGGCGGCCGCCTGGTGGCCGAGGGTCCGCCCGAGGCGATCGTGAAGGTGCCGGAGAGTTATACCGGCCAGTACCTCGCGCGCCTCCTGCCGCGCAGCTCAACGGCGAAGAAGCGCGCTTAGGAGCCAGAGCCCTTCCGGGCGAGATCGAATCGATCCGAACATCCCGACACTGGCCTCACCCTGAGGAGCGAACGCAGTGAGCGTCTCGAAGGGTGGGCACGCGCACCCCGTCTGTTGCCCATCCTTCGAGACGCGCCGCTCCGCGGCGCTCATCAGGATGAGGTGAATGGATCAAGTTGAGAGGCAAAGACTCGAGATGCGGGCGTCCCTGGTGATCGTAAAGGGTGAGCAGGAGCCCCGCCATGCTTCCAGCCTTGCGCTCGGATGCTTCTGGCTTGCTCATCGCGCCTCCTGAAGACTGCTCCGGCCGGCCGTTGAAAAATGTCTTTCAGAAGTCAAGCAACATCGCTCCGTCAACCGTCACAACGACACATGATTCGGGGGGGCGACATCCGAATCGTTTATTTCGTTTATTTCGCTTATTTCGTTTGTTCGCCAGGACTCAGAGGTTTGTCGACGGCCTTGAAGGTCGAGATCGCGGTGACGTTCAGCGTCAAGGCCGATTCAGCGACGCTCCCAGCCGATGCTCCCGAGGTCGTAGCCAAACTGGCGCTCGACCACGGACGCGGTGGCGTCGGAGGCATCGCCCTTGCGGTCCGTCACGCGCTGCTGCGCCACGTCCTTCGGGACGTCGAGCCAGATCCCCTGGAACGGCACGCCCACGATGCGCGCCAGCGCCTCGGCCGCGGCGCGTTCCTCGGGGCGGGCGAAGACGGCATCGAGTACGACGCTGTGCCCCGCCCGCAGCAACCGCTCGGCGCGCGCCATGGAGGCGGCGTAGACCCTGGCCGACGCCTCGGGGGAATAGCTGCCCGCCGGCATGCGCTCTTCCAGCGTGACGCCCGCCTGTCGCTTGCGCTCGACATCGGTCCGCACCACGACCGCGCCGGGGGCGCGGCCGATTTCCGGGGCGAGCTTCAGCGCCAGCGTGGTCTTGCCGCTGCCCGACAGGCCGCCGATCGCGACCAGGCGCGCCGGTGCGGGCTGCAGGAAGGCCAGCGCCGCCTTCTGGTAGGCACGCGCCGGCGCATTGTCGGCGCCGCTCACCGCCGTGACGGCCGAATCGACATAGGCGCGGATCGCGGCGCGGCGGGCGAGAAACATCGGCAGCAGCGCCAGCGCCTCCTCGTGCGAGGCGCCCTCAAGCTCGCAGACCCGCCACAGCCATTCGTTCAGCAGGCGGTTGGCCAACGCGCCCAGCCCCTGCCGCGCCAGGTCCATCAGCGCAAAGGCGAGATCGTAGAGCACGTCGATGTTGGCGATCTTGTCGGAGAATTCGATGGCGTCGAACGGCACGGGCTGGCCCTTCAGCGTCACGATGTT
>JBILYJ010000634.1:0-2931 GCA_044377795.1 Reyranella sp.
TCGCTCACCCTGCTCGGCACGATGCTGGGCGAACTCTTCGCCTCGCAGCGCGGGCTGGGGTTCCTGCTGATGACGGCGATCGACCTGCACGACGTGAAGACGATCCTGTCGATCGCGGTGCTGATCTCGGTCTTCGCCATCGCGTCGAATGCCGCGCTCCTGGCGATCGATAAGCACCTGCATCGCGGCGCGGCGCCGGAAGCTCCCGAGAAGTCATGAACAGGATCGCCGTTGCCCGCGAAATGGGCTCGCCGCTACATCACCAGATCTATCTGGTGCTGGCCGACGGCATTTCGACCGGGCGTTACGCCGAGGGCGAGCCGCTGCCGACCGAGGAACAGCTCACCCGCATGTTCAGCGTGTCGCGTATCACGGTGCGTCGCGCGATGACCAGTCTTCACGACGCCGGCCTGATCGAGCGCGGCGCCGGGCGGCGCACGATCGTGCGGCCACGGATCGGCCAGCCGATGCGCCTGCCGGTCTCCTCGGTGATCGAGAACATCGTGTCCTATGGTGCGGAGACCGTCGCGGAGGTCCTCGAGTTCGGCTACGTCGAGGCGCGCGGCTTCGCGCGCGACCGGCTGTGGGATGCCGACGAGAATCTGGTCCAGCGCGCGGTGCGTGTGCGGTCGCAGGACGGCACGCCGGTCATGCATCTGACGAGCTACGTTCCCGCGGTGCTTGGCCGGACCTTTACCCGGGCAGACCTCAACAGCATCCCGATGTTCCAGCTCCTGGGACGGGCGGGCGCCCACATCTGCGGCGCCGAACAGCTCGTCTCGGCGGTGCTGGCCGAGCCGCTGGTGGCGTCGCGCCTCGGCGTCAAGGTCGGCGCGGCCCTGATCGACCTGCGCAGCCTGATGATCGACCAGAAGGGGCGGGCGGTCGAATACGTCGAGATGCTGGCCGTTCCGGAGCATCTGAAGCTGCGCTTCACCGTGCATCCCGAGACTCTCAAGGCGCCCCCGCGCGCAACATCCGTCACGAAACGCAAACGCTAGAGGAGGAAGCCATGTCCAACGCTGCCAATTTCCGCAAGCTGCTGTCATCCGGGAAGATGGTCGTCGCGCCCGGCGCCATCGACTGCATCACCGGCCGCGCCATTGCCCAGGCGGGCTTCGCCGCCGCCTACATGACCGGCGCCGGCACCTCGGCCACGCTTGGCTATCCCGACTACGGCCTGATCACCATGAACGAGATGGTCGGCAATGCCAGCCGGATCGTGAACTCGATCGACATCCCGCTGATCAGCGACAGCGATACCGGCTTCGGCAACGAACTGAACGTGTTCCGCACGGTGCAGGAGTTCGAGCGGGCCGGCGTTGCGGCGATCCACATCGAGGACCAGGTGTTCCCGAAGAAATGCGGCCATCTCGACAACAAGGAGCTGGTCAGCCGCGAGGACTTCATCGCCAAGATCCGCGCCGCGTCGGCGGCCCGCAAGTCGAAGGACTTCTGCATCATCGCCCGCACCGACTCGCGCGCCGTGGTGAGCCTCGACGAGGCGATCGAGCGCGCCAATGCGGCCCTCGCCAACGGCGCCGACGTGGCTTTCGTCGAGGCGCCGCAGACCATGGAAGAGATCGAGTCCGTGCCGAAGCGGGTCAACGGTCCGTGCCTGTTGAACGTGGTGCGCGGCGGCAAGACGCCGGAGATCGATCTCGATGTCGCCGAGCGCATGGGTTACGCCATCGCCATCGTGCCCGGCCTGCTGCTGGGCGGCATCATCCAGACCTGCGATCGCCTGCTGGGCGACCTGAAGCAGGGCAAGTTCCCGCCGGTCAGCGGCTCACCCGGCAAGACCTTCGCCCGCTTCGGCGCCGCCGAATGGGACGAGCGCCGCACGGCCTTCCGCGACCCGGTCAAGGCCGCCGCTGAGTAGTCCATCTCAAGTTCCTCTTCCCCGATAGGGGGAGAGGAGAAAGAGCGACGAAGGAGGGAAGTGCATGGCCGCCGCGCGCACGATGTTCGAGAAGATCTGGCAGCGTCACGTCGTCGTCGATCGCGATGACGGTTACACGCTGCTCTATATCGACCGCCACCTGATGCATGACGGTTCGGCGGCGGGCTTCGCCAAGCTGCGCGAGCGCAACATGAAGCTGCGTCGGCCCGACCGCGGCTTCGCGACGCCGGATCACTATGTGCGAAGCGACAGCCGCGACGTGGCGGACATCGTCGATCCGCATCATCGCAAGCTGGTCGAGGTGATCCGCACCAACACCGCCGAAAGCGGCGTCACGCTGTTCGATCTCGGCGACGAGCGCCAGGGCATCGCCCATGTCGTCGGTCCCGAACAGGGTGTCACCCAGCCGGGCCTGACGCTGGTCTGTGGCGATTCGCACACCTCGACCCACGGCGCGCTGGGCGCGCTTGCCTTCGGCATCGGCTCGTCCGAAGTGGCTCATGTCATGGCCACGCAATGCCTGTGGCAGCGCAAGCCCAAAGCGATGCGCATCAGCGTCGACGGCACCTTGGGTGCCGGCATTACCGGCAAGGATGTCATCCTGGCCATCATCGCCAGGATCGGCACCGCCGGCGCCGTCGGCCATGTCATCGAGTATGCCGGCAGTGCGATCCGCGGCCTGTCGATCGAGGGCCGGTTGACGGTCTGCAACATGTCGATCGAGGCCGGCGGCAGGGCCGGCATGGTGGCGCCCGACGACACGACGATCGCCTATCTCGAGGGCCGGCCCTTCGCGCCGAAAGCGGCGGAATGGGACAAGGCCGTCGCCTTCTGGCGCACCGTGCCGAGCGACGAGGGTGCCGCCTTCGACCGCGAGGTCAGCCTCGACGCGGCATCGATCGCGCCCATGGTGACCTGGGGCACCAGCCCCGAGGATGCGCTGTCGATCACTGGCCGCATCCCCGAGCCGTCGACGGCGCCCGATGCCGCCAAGAAGGACAGCATGAAGCGGGCGCTCGACTATATGG
>JBILYJ010000367.1:0-5563 GCA_044377795.1 Reyranella sp.
CGGCTCCTGTACCAACAGCCGCATCGAAGATCTGCGCGCCGCCGCCAAGGTCGCGAAGGGCCGCAAGGTCGTGATCCCGTCCTGGGTGGTCGCAGGGTCCGGCCTGGTGAAGAAGCAGGCCGAGGCCGAAGGGCTGGACAAGATTTTCCTGGCCGCCGGCTTCGAATGGCGTGAACCGGGCTGCTCGATGTGCGTCGGCATGAACGGCGACACCGGCAAGCCGCAGCAGCGCATCGCCTCGACCTCGAACCGCAACTTCATCGGCCGCCAGGGGCCGGGGGTGCGGACGCACCTGCTCAGCCCGGCGATGGCGGTGGCCGCCGCCGTCTCGGGCCACTTCGCCGACGTCCGCAAGCTGGCCTAAGGGAGGCATCGCCATGGAAGCTTTCACCACGCTCGACGCGGTCGCCATCCCGATCGACCAGCCGAACCTCGACACCGACCAGATCATTCCGGCGCGTTTCCTCGGCAAGCCGCGCGAGATGCAGGTCGGCGCGCTCTTCCACGACCTGCGCTATGCGCCGGACAAGAGCCCGAGGCCCGACTTCGTCACCAACAGGCCGGCCTTTGCCGGCGCGAGGATCGTCGTGGCCGAGCGCAACTTCGCCTGCGGCTCCTCGCGCGAGAATGCCGTCACGGTGATGGTCGACAACGGGCTGCGCGCCTTCATCGCACCGAGCTTCGGCGACATCTTCTTCAACAACTGTTTCCAGAACGGCGCCCTGCCGATCCGCCTCGACGCCGCGCGCGCAGCAGAGTTGCGCGGGATGCTCCATGCCTCACCGGGTGCCCGCATCAGGATCGACCTGGCGAGCCAGACCGTGGTCGGGCCGGACGGCAAGTCGGACCGGTTCGAGATCGATTCCTTCCGCAAGGACTGCCTGCTGAAGGGGGCCGACGAGGTCAGCCTGACCCTGAGCTACGACGAGGACATCAGGGCTTTCGAGGCCAGGCAGCGCCAGGAGATGAGCTGGCTGTAGCGCCGCGACGCTACTTCGCCGGCCCGAATCCCTGAAGCGTCCAGACGAGCGGGGCGGGGTTTATGCGGACCTGGCCGCTCTGCGGCTGGTCGATGTCGATGATCAGCACGATGGCGAGCGTCCAGACACCGAGCAGCAGCACGGAGAGCGCCGGCTGGCGGCTGCCGACCAGGCCGAACCCGTAACCCACGGCGCCCACCGCAAAGATGGAGACGGTCAGCAGGAGCCGCAGGACGTAGGCCGGCACATGGCTGCTGAAGTTGCGCCGGTTGGTGAGCGACAGGTCGATCATCTCGTTGAGCGAGGAAAGCAGCAGCCCCGAGATCGGCGTCGGCGAGCGCTCGGCGACGGTGCGCGCCATCTGCCAGAGTTCGTTCTGGATGCTGTTGGTCTGCTGGTTGAGCCGGTCGACCTCGGCCGGATCGGAACTGCCCCGGACCACGGCGATGCGCGTCTCGGTATAGTCGCGCAGCAGGCGCTGCATCGCCTCGCCCTCAGCGCCGGTCGCCACCGTCGCACGCAGCCAAGCCGTCCCTATGGCATTGGCTTCGGCCAGGACCGAGTCCCGGCGCTGCTGGTAGCGATCCGACGCCATGGAAAGCGAGACGCCCAGCAGGAAGGCCAGCAGGCCCATCATGCCCGCCGTCGCGAAGTTGACCGATGATTTCTCGCCGTCCGTGGGAGCGTGACGGCGCGCGGTGAACTTGCCGAGTTGGACGCCGACTTCGAGCGCCAACAGCAGAAGCAGCAGGACAAAGAGGCCGGCGAGGTGGAGGTTGCCGTTTGCGAGCTGGTTAAGGGACACAAACAGTGTGTCGAAGGGGCCGAGGGACATGCTTGGATCGCTCGCTGTCGGGGGCTCAGGGCTTCCAGCGCAGGAAATTGGCGATCAGCCGAAGTCCGGTCGCCTGGCTCTTCTCTGGATGGAACTGCGTGCCGGCGAGATTGTCGCGGCCGACGATCGCGGTGACCGGTCCGCCATAGTCGGTCAGGGCCAGCACCGTCTCGGGCTTGCTGGCCGCGAGCTGGTAGGAATGTACGAAGTAGGCATGGGCGCGCGGCGCGATGCCGTCGAGCAGGGCGTGCGGCTTGAGATCCGTCAGCTCGTTCCAGCCCATGTGCGGGATCTTGAGATGGTCCTTGCCAGGTTCGATGCGCACCACGTCACCGGCGATCCAGTCGAGCCCGGCATGGACGCCGTACTCGACGCCGCGCGTCGCCATGAGCTGCATGCCGACGCAGATGCCGAGGAACGGCTTGCCGCGCTCGATGACCTCACGCTGCAGCGTGTCGACCATGTCCGGCACGCCGTAGAGACCGGCACGGCAGTCGGCGAAAGCGCCGACGCCCGGCAGCACGATGCGGTCGGCGGCGGCGACCTCGGCCGGCGACGACGTCACCAGCACGCGCTCATGCGTGCCGGCCTCGCGCGCGGCGCGCTCGAAGGCCTTGGCGGCGGAGCGCAGGTTGCCCGACCCGTAGTCGACGATGGCAACAGTCATGGGGCGACGGTCATGATCGGATGCCTAGAGCACGCCCTTGGTGCTGGGCACGGCCGTCGTCTGGCGCGGGTCGATCTCGACCGCGACGCGGAGCGCCCGGGCGATGCCCTTGAAGCAGGTCTCGACGATATGGTGGTTGTTCTCGCCGTAATGGTTCCAGACGTGCAGCGTCAGCCCGCCCAACTGGGCGAAGGCCTGGAACCATTCCTTGAACAGCTCGGTGTCCATCGTGCCGAGCTTGTCCCGGGTGAAATTCACCTTCCAGATCAGGTACGGGCGGTTCGAAACGTCGAGCGCGACCTCGGTCAGCGTCTCGTCCATCGGGATGGTGGCGCTGCCGTAGCGGCGGATGCCCTTGCGGTCGCCCAGCGCCTTGGACAGGCACTCGCCCAGCACGATGCCGGTGTCTTCCGTGGTGTGATGATAGTCGATGTGCAGGTCGCCCTCGGCGCGCAGCGTGATGTCGATCAGGCTGTGGCGCGAGAGCTGTTCCAGCATGTGGTCGAGGAAGCCGATGCCGGTCTTGATGTCGTAGACACCGGTGCCGTCCAGGTTGATGGCGGCGGAGATGCGGGTTTCCTTGGTCGCGCGGTCCACGGACGCGCGTCGTCCGCCGCTGCCGGGCGTCGTCAGGGAGGGCTGGGTCGTGACCATGGGGAGTTTCATACAGGAACGCGGGCTGCCCGGTCGAGCGCCACACGCGTCAGAATGACGCCGGCCAGCACGACCAGCCCGCCCAGCACACGGGCCGCGGTCAGTGGATCGCCGAAGAAGGCGGCCGACAGCCCGACGCCGGCGACCGGGATCAGGTACATGTAGACCATGACATGGCTGACCCCCAGCCGGTCGAGACCGGCGGTCAGGCCGAGGAAGGCGACGCCCACCGGAAAGATGGCGGTGTAGAGCCAGAAGCCCAGCAGCCGGTCGTCGAGCCGGGCGAATTCGCCCAGCGACTCGAAGACGAGGGCGATCGGCACCAGCACCAGCGAACCGAACAGGGTCGTCCAGGCCATGACCGGCAGCGCCCCGAGGCGCTGATTGTAGGGGGCGCAGCGCTCGACATAGAGGGCCCAGGCGAAGGCCGAGAGCATCCAGAGCAGGGTGCCGTCGAGGCTGCCGAACGACAGCGTGAGCGCGGTGAGGCTGTTGTTCACCACCAGCACGACGCCAGCGAAGGCCAGCACGATGCCGCCCCAGCCCAGCGCCGGCAGCCGCCGCCCGCCGAACCAGGCGAGCATCGCCGAGAAGGCGGTGGTGGTGGTCATGACGATCGAACCGACGCTCGGTGCCGTGTACGTCATGGCGAGGCCCCAGCAGGCCTGGAACAGGGTGACGCCGATCAACGACAGGAGGAACAGCGGCAGCCAGTCGCGCCGCGCCAGCCCGAGCGGCCGGCGCATCAGGGCCATGGCGGCGAACAGGAAGAGGCTGGCGACCAGGTAGCGCGAGCCGCTGTAGAGCAGCGGGCTCATGACCTGCAGCACGTCCTTGGCGAAGGGATAGCTCGATCCCATCAGCATGGCCGTGCCGAACATGATGAGGTCGCCGGTGTAGCGGCGACCTCCCTTTGCCTCGTCCGTCATGCGGGGAGGACGATTCTTCTACTTCGCCGCCGTCGCCGTCTTCTGCGCGCCCCAGAAGCCGAACAGGGCGCCGGCGACTCGGCGGATCTGGATCTCCTCAGAGCCCTCGGTGATGCGGTAGCGGCGGTGGTGGCGGTAGATGTGCTCGAACGGCGTGTGGCGCGAGTAGCCGATGCCGCCATGGACCTGCATGGCGCGGTCGGCGGCGTCGCAGACCAGCCGGTTGGCCCGGTAGTTCGACATCGCCACCCATTCGCTGACGTTCATGTGGTGCTCGCGGTCGAGATGCCACGCCGTCTTGCGCACGAGACCGCGCGTCATCTCGGCCTCGGTGTGCAATTCGGCGAGCGGGAACTGGATCGCCTGGTTGGTCGCCAGCGCCTTGCCGAACACCTTGCGGTTCTTCGCATAGGCCACCGACAGGTCGATGCAGTATTGCGCCGCGCCGAGGCTCGAGGCGGCCTGGCGGATGCGGTTCTCGTGCACGAAGGTCTGGGCCACGTCGAGTCCGCGGCCTTCCTCACCCAGCATGGTCGAGCCCGGCACGGTGACGTTGCTGAGCGACACCTCGGCATGGTCGGACGGCATGTTGAACGTCCACCACATGTACTCGATCTTGAAGCCGGGGCTCTTCACCGGCACCAGGAACGCCGAGATACCGCGCGCGTCGCCGGCCTTGCCGGAGGTGCGCGCGAAGACGAGGTCGACGGTCGCGGTGTGCATGCCGGTGTTGAACCGCTTCATGCCGTTGATCACCCAGTCGGAGCCCTGCTTGACGGCCGTGGTCTCCATGAAGGTGGCGTCCGAGCCGTGCAGCGGCTCGGTGAGGCCGAAGCCGATGCGCTCGGTGCCCTTGAACATGCCCTCGATGTAGCGGTCCTTCTGCTCCTGCGTGCCGAAGCGATGCAGCAGCAGGGCCACCGGGAAGTTGCCGACGATCGAGCTCTCGTTCTGCAGGTCGTTGTGCAGGCCGAGCCCCTTGTGGGCCAGATGCTCGCGGATGATCGCCATGGCGAGGTTGGAACCGTCCTTGCCGCCCAGCGCCTTCGGGAGCCCGAAGCGCAGGTGGCCGGCCTTGTCGGCGCGCCGCTTCATCTCGGCCAGCAGCTCCTCCCACTCGTGCCGCGGCTGGCCGTCATTGTCCCAGTCGGTGCGCGCATGCTCGCGGCGATGGTCGAAGAAGCGGATATTGTCGTTCTCGCGCTCGAGCGGCCGGATCTCGCGCTCGATGAATTCGTCGAGCTCGACCAGATAGGCCGCGATCTCCGCGGGAATGTTGAAATCCATGGATCGGTTCCTCCGTTTGACGGCGGAGTTTACGCGGCCGGCAGGTCGACCCGGAAGCGGCTGCCGCCGCCCTCTGCCGCAAGGCAAACGGCGTCGCCGCCGTGGCGGCGGGCAATATCGAGCACCAGCGCGAGGCCGAGGCCGCTGCCGCGGCCTGTCTCGGCGCCACCGGCCAGGCGGTAGAAGGGCTCGAAGATGCGCTGGCGTGCGG
>JBILYJ010000616.1:0-3101 GCA_044377795.1 Reyranella sp.
CCGTGGTCGATGACGTCGAGCACCGCGTAGTCGGCCTCGCGCGTCACGGAAACGTCGATCGGGGTGCCGCCGCCGTAACGCTGCGCATTCTCGACCAGATTGCGGACCAGGCGGCGCAGCAGGGTGCGGTCGCCGGAGACGGTTACCGGTTCGCCGCTCACCTCGACGTCGTAATGCGAGGCTTCCTCGGCGGCGAGCGCCAGCAGGTCGACCGGCTCGTGCTGCTCCAGGGTGGGCAGCGCCTCGAGGCGGCTCGCCAGCAGGATCTGCTCGATCAGCTCGTTGAGTTCGGCCACGTCCCGCTTCAGCGATTCGCGGGTCCTGGGATCGGCGGCGTCGCCCAATAGCGAGGCCGCGACGGAGATACGGGTGAGCGGCGTGCGCAACTCGTGGCTGGCGTTGGCCAGCAGCAGCCGGTGGGCCGCCACCAGCGCCTCGATGCGCTCGGCCGAGCGGTTGAAGCTGGCGGCCAGCGCGGCCACCTCGTCGCGGCCCTCGACCTTCACGCGTGCGCCGAGATCGCCGCCGCCCAGCCGGTCGACGCCGGCCTTGAGCCGCTCCAGCCGCCGGCCGAGGCCGCGCACCACCGGGAAGGAAGCGATCGCGACGGCAACGGCGACCAGGCCCAGCGCCGCGGCGATCCAGAAGATCGGATTGGGTCGCTCGCGTACCTGGCGCGCCACCAGCCAGCGGCCGTCCGGCAGTTGCAGGACGAAGTTCGGCCCGCCGGGCCCGCGCCGCCAGCCGGTGCGCGCGCGGTTGGGATCGAAGCGCGGCGGCGGCTTGCCGGCCATGGCGATCATGTCGCCGTGACGCTCGTAGAGCGCGATGTCGAAGCGCAGCTTGCGCTGCAGCCCTTCGATCGCGCGCTGCTGTTCGGGACGAGGCGCCGTCGCGTCCGGCAGCAGCGCGCCGGTCAGTTCGGCGGCGACGTCGAGATACTGCGGCGTGCGATTGTCGTCGTCGGCCACCCGCCACAGCAACACCGCCGCGCCGACGAAGACCGCCAGCACGACGAGGATGGTGACGTAGAACTGCAGGTAGAGGCGCTGCATGGCCTAGCGATCCTGGTCCTTGGCAAAGACGTAGCCGGTGCCGCGCAGGGTGAGGATGCGGCGCGGCTTCCTCGGGTCGTCCTCGATGGCGGCGCGGATGCGGCTGACATGGACGTCGACGGAGCGGTCGAAGGCTTCGAGCTTCTCACCCTTCAGCACATCCATCAGCGCATCGCGCGACAGAACGCGGCCGGCGCGCTCGGCGAGCGCCAGCAGCAGCGCGAACTGATAGGAGGTGATGGTGCGCTCCTCGCCGTCGACACGGACGACGCGGGCGCCCTTGTCGATCTCGAGACGGCCGAAGCGCAGCACGTCCGACTTCGGCGCCGCCATGCCCTTGCGGCGCAGGATGGCGCGCAGGCGGGCCTGCAGTTCGCGCGGTTCGAAGGGCTTGGCGAGATAGTCGTCGGCGCCCAGTTCGAGGCCGACCACCCGGTCCATCGGTTCGCCGCGCGCGGTCAGCATCAGGATCGGCACGTCGCTGGTG
Source organism: Reyranella sp. (assembly GCA_044377795.1). Taxonomy (GTDB): domain Bacteria; phylum Pseudomonadota; class Alphaproteobacteria; order Reyranellales; family Reyranellaceae; genus Reyranella. Next base: position 1,543 of record JBILYJ010000616.1, read on the forward strand.
GTGCGCAGGCGGCGACAGAGATCGAGTCCGTCGGCGTCGGGCAGCATCAGGTCGAGGATGACCGCGTCGAAGGTCTCGCGCTTGAGCTGGGCCTCGCCGTCGCGGCCGGTGTTGGCCACGGTCACGCGAAAGCCCGCCCCGCCGAGATAGTCCGAAACCATACCGGCGAGGCGGTCGTCGTCGTCGATCATCAGGATGCGCTCGGCCATCTGGGCAGTATCGGACCGGCGCAGTCCCGATGTCATCTTTCGTCAGCCCTTGGCGCTCAGCCCTTCTTGGGGCCGTGCTTGTGCTCGCCCCAGTTCTTGTCGCCCCAGGTCTTGAAGAAGGCCTGGCGCTGGCTGGCGTTCAGCACGTTGCCGGCGTCGGTCAGCGCCTTGGTGAAGCGCTTGGAGCTGTCGTCCGCGATCTTCATCTCGGCGGCGCGGATCTGCTCGATCTTCGCCGGGTCGATGGTCGGGGCCTCGAGCGCCGCGCGCATTGCGGCACGGTTCTCGGCGCGCTGGGCGTGCTGGGGCTTCAGGTCGGCAAAGGCGGCCTGCAGGATGCCGACGATCTGCTTCTTCTGGTCCTGCGTCGCGTCGGTGCCGTTCAGCGCCTTGTCCACGCGCTTCTCGATGCGCTCCTGGAACTTGGCCGGATCGACCGACCCGCCGTCCGCCCGCGCAAAGGCCGGCATGCCGGCGGTCGCCGCGAGGCTGCCCGCGAGGAGGGCGGCCATTACCGTCTTGATGCTGAGGTTCGTCATGTCTGTCTCCATCTGGTTCGGGTGCTGTCCCCGTGAAGCCAAGATGGAGGGTCCCGGTTTCGCGCCCATCTCGCGCCGGTAAAGTTGTGTAAAGTGCCGCCACCATGACGATCGTGACGACCGAGCGCCTCTCGCTCAGGCCCCTGCTGCCGGCCGACGCCGAAGACTATGCAGCCATGCGCTTCCATCCCGAGGTGGCCAGGTGGCTGCCGCCGGCGCCGGGCAAGGCACAGGAAGGCGATTTGGTGGCGGCGGCCCATGCCACGATCGAGCGCTTCGCCGCTTCCTGGCAGGAACGCCGCCTCGCCCCGTGGGGTGTGTTCCGCGAGGGACGGCTGATCGGCCATGCCGGGCTGAATTTCATCGAGCAGTTCGACGGCGTCGAGGTCCTGTGGTCGCTGCATCCCGATGCCTGGGGCCAGGGCTATGCGACGGAAGCGGCGCGTGCGGCCCTCTCTTATGGCTTCGACACGCTGGAACTCGACTCGATCTTCGCGATCACGCTTGAGGAGAACCGCGCGTCGCGGTCGGTAATGGAGCGGATCGGGCTCACCTACCGCAAGCGGGTCGACTACAAGGGCTTCACCGACATCGTCTGGTACGAGGTCGACCGCGAGACCTACGCGGAGAGGATGTCCAGCGCGGCGCAGTGAACCGCGGGGTCGCCGGCCGCGACGACGGCACCCTCGGAATGCATGTCGAGCGCCTTGCCCTTCCAGTCCGTGATGACGCCGCCGGCTCCCGTGATGACGGGGATCAGGGCGGCGTAGTCGTAGAGCTTGAGGTCGGCCTCGACGACGAGATCGACATG
>JBILYJ010000629.1:0-2979 GCA_044377795.1 Reyranella sp.
ATGGGCGCCAACAGCTACATCGGCAATGCGCCCAACTTCATGGTCAAGGCGGTGGTCGAGGAGGCCGGCATCCGAATGCCGAGCTTCTTCGGCTACATAGCCTGGTCATCCGCCATTCTCCTGCCGCTGTTCGTTCTGCTCACCGTGATTTTCTTCCGCTGAAAGGTGCCGCAACGGGTGATCGGATGACCATGCGTCCTCGAACGACCATCGAGAAGCACAGCGCGATGTTGCTTCAGCGCCTCTCGGCACCCGAGACGGCTTCACATCTCGCTGCCAATCCCGCAAGCATGGTGCGGCTGGCGAAGGCCCTGGTCGAGGGTGGCGAGAAGGAACGCGCCGCCGAACTCGCGGCCGAGGCACGACGGCTCGCCCCCGAAGACCCTGAGATCGAGCGGATCGCGTTGCTCGTCCTGGAAAGCAGCGTGCCGGACTGGCACCGCGCGATCCTCGCGGATACGGCGCGCAACTCGGCCTTCGACGCCGCCTTGCGTCGCGCCATCGTCCCGGGTTCCCGTGTCCTCGACATCGGCGCGGGATCGGGCCTTCTCGCCCTGATGGCGGCCCGGGCGGGCGCAGCCGAGGTGGTGAGCTGCGAACTGAATCCCGCCATGGCGGCCACCGCGACGCAGATCGTCGCGGGCAACGGCTATGCCGACCGCATCCGGATCGTGGCCAAGCATTCGCGCGACCTCGAGATTGGCAGCGAGCTCACCGGCCCGGCCGACGTCATCGTATCCGAGACCTTCGCCAACAATCTGCTGGGTGAAAACATACTGGGGACGATGGAGGACGTGGTCGGGCGGCTGGGGCACCCCGCCACCCGCGTGATTCCCTCGCATGGTTCGGTGCGTATCGCTCTCGCCTGCTATCGCAACCTGGCGTTCAGGCAGACGAGATCGGTCCAGGGCTTCGATCTCTCGCTGATGAATGGTTTTTCCGCGGGCATCGCCCTGTCGCCGGGCAATGAGGCGCTGGAGCTGCGGAGCGCCCCGGAGGACCTCTTCTCCTTCGATTTCAGCTCGGGCGGGCCGTTCACCGATCATCGGGCCACCATCAGCCTGACCAGCACGGGTGGCACGGTGAATGGCATCGTCCAATGGTTCAGGCTCACGATGGATGCCGAGGGGACCTACGAGAACAGGCCGGCGCCCGGCGCGTCCTCAAGCTGGGCCGTGATGTTCCAGCCTTTGCCTTCCGTCATGGAGTCACAGCCGGGCGATCGGATCGTCGTTCGAGGGGGCCGGGACCGAACGTGGGTGTGGATGTGGGTCGACCCCTCTGCCAGAGAAACGCCAATATCCGCAGGTACGTAGAGGAAGGAAAGTCGCACGATGACTCCTCTGCTTTTCCTCTAGATTGGCAGGACGCCCTCCAGGGCTTCGGCAATCCCGGCATGCCCTCCCGCGATGAGGACGCCAGGCATCGAGGCGAGAAGCTGTAGAACCATCCCGTGGCCCACGCCGTAAGCGCCTTCTCCTACCGTTCCGATCGCATGTCGCCCGTCGCCCTCGCGCTGGCGATCCTGCTGCATGTGCTCGTGGTGGCGGTGCTGTGGTGGCTGTCGCAGCAGAAGCCGCCGGTGCCGCCGGTCGAGGAGGCGATCACCGTCTCGTTCGAGCAGCCCAAGCCGCCTGATCCGCCCCCGCCCGAGCCGCCGCCGCAGCCGCCCGTGGCCCAGCCCCCGCAGCAGGTTCCGCTCCCGCAGACGCTGCCGCCGATCATTCCCGGCGTGCGCCCGCCGGCGCCCGTCACGGGGGACCGGCCGACCCAGGCGCCGCCGACCGACCAGGTGTCGAAGCAACCGCCGGCCCCGCCGCCGCCGCCCGAGAGTAAGGAGGAGCCGAGCCTGCTCACCGAGCCGCAGGCCGTGCCGCCCACGCCCAAACCGCCCGCCGAGGCGCGCGTCGAGCCGACGCCCGCCCCCACGCCCGCGCCCAGGCCGACGCCGGCCGAAAAGCCGACACCCGAGCCGCCCACGGAGCTGGGGCTGAAGAACGCACCGACGCCGCCGCCGCCGCCGACGCAGCAGGCGACCCCCTCGCCCAAGCCGCCCGAGAAGCCGGCCGAGCCCCTCCCGGTGCCGAAGCCCCTGCCGCAACAGCAGGCGCTCGCCACACCGCCAAGGCCGCCGCCACCCGCGCCGAAGCCCGAGCTGAAGCCCTCACCGCTCGCGACGGCGCCGACGCGGCGACCGCCCTCCGCCTCCTCTGCCGAGCCGCCGTCCGAGCACCGCTTCGTCAATCCGGCGGACAGCTATGCCCGCGCCAAGGTCGCGGACAATTATCTCTCGGAGGTCCTGCGCAAGATCGTGGGCTTCCGCTACCAGTCGAACACCCAGAGGCGTCAGGGCGTCACGGTCGTGCGAATCGTCATCGCCCGTGACGGCCGCCTGCTCGGCGCCACCGTCATCAGCTCGAGCGGCGAACCGGAGTTCGACGAGGGCGTCCTGGCCGGCGTCCGCGCCGGCGCGCCCTACTCGCCGCTGCCCGACAACATCAAGGGCGCCAGCGCGCCCTTCGACCTGCCGCTGGTGTCGATCCGGCGTTAGCAGGCTGTTGAAACAACATTGTTGCAAGCACCGCGAGCAGCAGCGACCCGCCAACGGTACCATGATACCGGCTTCAGGGGTGCGACATTCATTTCAATTGTTTCGTTTATTTCGTTTATTTCGAATATGCGCCCTGCACCCCGTGGAGCCCAGCTACACAAAGGAATCAGATCAACACATCAAAGGGTATCCCTTTCGATTCCTTCTCAATTCATGACGCTCTGGACCAGGTCCTCTCCGTATCGCTTCGAACCATTCACCTCATCCTGAGGAGCGCCGCCCCTCGAATACCTCGGGGTAAACTCCGGGCGCGTCTCGAAGGATGGGCAACAGGCAAGGTGCGCGTTCCCACCCTTCGAGACGCATCGCTGCGCGATGCTCCTCAGAGGCTGGCCGGAAATGAATTGAATCAATTCAAGCACTTACCT
>JBILYJ010000145.1:0-10401 GCA_044377795.1 Reyranella sp.
GTAGCTCAGCCGGATAGAGCAGCGGTTTCCTAAACCGGAGGTCGGAGGTTCGAATCCTCTCGGGGACGCCATTCCTGGGCAGGAGAGACGCCGTCGGGAGATGGAGCCGGGCAGCCCTTGTCGCCAACCAATTGGGCCGTTCAATCGCCAGATGCTGATTCCAATCGGTTATCAAGAGCATGCCTTGCGCGTCCGGACACTGCTTGCAGCCGGGACCATCGGCGGCGCCGAGCCTCAGCGCGCCCGTGTTGGGGGCGTCAGACCGAGGACTCCCGCAACACAAGCGCGACAAACTTGCGATATACGATATCGGCAAAGCTTCGCGGGGGAGCCTTGATGACCACCCGGCCCACGATCCGTGAAGAAGTCTCTTCGGTATTGCTTCCGCGCAGCAATACACGATGGATCGCATCCTCCGGCACCATCGTTCCCGATGCGCCCCGGCGGATGGCAACTGGCCCCGATAACATTGCTTGCTCGTGATGGCATACCCAGCCCGCCATCATGACGAAGCCCGGAAACTCTAGCCCCGGGCGGTCCAAAGATGGGTCTCAGAGCACCGGACATCGCCCAGTGGTTAGAACATAGACTTAGCAGAATGTCGCCGCAGATCGGCCTCGACCATCTCGGCGACCATCTCATTAAACGAAATAGTTGGCTCCCAGCCGAGAACGGAACGTGCCTTTGTGGAATCACCGCGCGATGGATTACCGAAGCCTTCGCGATAACTTACCGTCATCCAGTGCGCATAAGTGGCAATGATTCAGGGGCCATCAATCTTCGCTCTGGTCCAGCCACGAAGCGCTAGAATGAACTGGGCGTTGGTTGTCCTGCTTACCGTCGTAGCGTTCCTGATTCGCTGTTACAATCTTTCAATTGACCCGGTATGGATCGACGAGGCAGCCACCTTACAGATTGCCTCACTATCTGTCGGCGATTTGCTGGGTGAGATGGCTCGCATTGAGTCAAGTCCGTCGGGCTTCTACCTGCTGGCAAAAGGGTGGATTGGCCTCTTCGGAACGGAAATCGGGAATGTGCGGCTGCTGCCCGCGATCGCCGGCGCTCTAGCGGTTGTACCCATCTGGATTTTCGCGCGCAACGCCTTCAACGAGCGTACCGCGTGGCTGTCTGCGAGCTTGCTTGCCTTGGCAGCATCACACGTCCGGCTTTCGCAGGACGCACGAACCTACACCGTATTGTTTCTCGTGTTTTGCTTCGCGATGGTCGTCGCCCTGCGCCTGATACGCATCCCATCTGTCGACCGCCATTCAATCTCGCTGATTATCGCGCTCGGAGTACTGCAAGGAATACTTGGCTGGCTCCATGCGACGTCAGTGGTCCTCATCTTCGCCCTGGGCGTTTTTGTCGTCGCGGGAACGGCTGTGGGGCCAATGGGCTTTCGTCGAGGCGTGGCGGTGGTAGTGGCCTGTGGCCTGGTCACTCTTCTGGTCGCGGCACTCCCGTTCGCGTCGGCGCTTCGTCACCTGGTGCAGCCTGAATTTGCTGACCGTTGGATCGCGCGTCCGAGTGTGCTGGAGACGCTGGCGGTCTACGGAAGAACGCTCGTGGCACCATTCCTCTATTGGCTATCACCTGTGGCAGGCGTGATCGCGGCTGCGCTGCTCTTGTTGGCGGTAATCGTTGGATTGCTGCATCGCAGTGCCCCCACGATAGCCCTGGCGGCTATGCTGATTGCTGCCGGAATCGCTATGCCGCTCCTTAGCAACGTGGCTCCTGTATTGCTCGATCGGACGATTCTATTCCTCTGGGCGCCCGTCTATCTTCTGATTTCGGCTGGCGCCGCTGCTATCCCAGGCCGAGCTTTTCATCTCGCCGGCATCTCCCTCCTGCTGTTGCAGGGCGTTGGTCTTGTAAACTACTACAGATTGGAGATTCGCAAAGAGCAATGGCCTGCAGCGGCAGCACTTGTTGCCGTCCAGGCTGGACAGTTGCAGCCCATTGTCGTGACCGAGGGCGCATTTGCCGCCCTGGCGCTTTCCATCCCATTGAAAGCACTCGGAGAGGCGTCACCTCGCATTATTGTGGTGCCGCCGACGTCGGAGTTGGAACGCTTTGTCGCGAAGCACTCAATGTACGAAGTTGTGACGCGGCCGTCTGATCTTTGTCCCGTGATTGCTGGTGCTTCAGCCGTATGGGTTGTGTCGCGCGCCCTGCCTGCGAGCGTGAAAGGTGATGAGGGGTTTACTTCGCGAGCGGGTGTCGTGGGCGCACTGCGAGCAGCCAGTTCTACCTTGGTCTCACATGAGAGTGTCGCCGGCGTGGACGTTGAACGCTGGACACCGCCACGCTGTCTGTAGGTCCCCCTGATGGGGGCGCGCCTTTGCGGCAATTACTGCCTTTGACGATGCGAGGATGCAACGAGGCGATCGACGGCATCGTCCAATCCCGTCACAAACGCCTCCCAGGTGAACTGGTGGGCTCTGTCAACGCCCGCGAGGCCGAGGCTGCGCGCAAGGTCAGGCTGATTGCCGAGCAACACCATGCGCTCGGCAAATGCCGCCGCATCGTCAGGCTCTAGGAATCCCGTGATACCATCCAATATGGACTCTCGCGGACCTCCTGCGTCCACTGCAATGACCGGTTTTCCGGCGGCCATGAACTCCAGGGGCACAAGTCCCCAATCCTCATTGAAGGCAGTGAACAATCCGGCCGAGCAGCGGTCGTAAAGTGCACGCATTTCTCCGTCTGATGGGCCCACGACGAACTCGATCCCACCAATCTCGTCAGCCCGCCGGCACAGGCTTTCAAAATAGGGACGGCTCTTGGCATCTACCATGCCGGCGATTTTCAGCCGGAACCCGGGTGGAAGGCGGGGGCGGGCCAAAGCAAACGCCTCGAGCGCCAGCTGGACATTCTTGGTCCACATGATGCGGCCAGACGCCATCCCAGGTCGGCCTCTTCATAGCCGTAGAAGAAGGCCTCGTCGAAGCCGCCGAGTTCGAGCACCGGCTTCGGCCGTAGCATGACCGCCGCAGTGTTGATCCAGAGTACTTGCGCTGGGCGAGTGGCAGAATGCACGGGATGTCCCTCGGCGCGATCCCACGAGAGACCCAGCCACCCGGTTTCGCCGCCATAGCTGTTCAAAGTCATCGGATCGTGGGCGAATACCAGCTTGCCGCCAACTTGTGCCAGCGAAGCATCCGCTTCGAGGGCCGCCACCGCCGCCATCGTCCAGCCGGCATCCAACTCGACATCGCTGTCGACCAGGGCAACGTACCCCCCAACTCCCCGTTTCAGACCTATGTTTCGCGCCACAGTTGGTCCTTGCGGAGCCTTTCGCAGGTGTTCCAGCTTGCACGGAAGTCGCTTGGCCATTTCGGCGAGGACCGCCGGGGTGTCGTCAGTAGAGGAATTGTCGATGACAAGGATTGCCATCTGGTTGCTCGGCCATCGCTGATCCGCGATTGCTTGCAGCGTGCGAGGCAATTCATGTGCCCTGTTGAACGTCGGCACAACGAAGAGCACGAAGTCAGCGCCTCGCATCAGCGGCGAACATTCTCGAAGCTAACGATCGTTAGCGAATGGGGGGGGACACGGACGGCGAGGGTCGTTGCTGGCGTCAACGAGGCAGTTTCGATACGCACTTCACCTGTTGCACCATGATGGAAGCGGCCAAGAGGTCCAGCTTGCTGTTGACGTGCCCATTTCAGGCCGGGCACCCGCGGCAGCGTGGTTCCGGTATTGGCGTCCACTGCAGATCCCGTCAGCGTGCGAGTCGTTACAGCCGATACTCCGGTGGTGCCGTCGAGGACGACGCTCGCATCTGCCGCCGACGAGAGGTGCTTGTTGATCAACAGCACGGTGATGCGGCTCCCGTCGCTCGACTGGCTCGCCAACGCCTCGACATACGGGACCCCGGCAACTCGATCGACAAAGCCCACAGTCTTTGAATTGTAGCTTGGCGTCTCCACGCTCCCCGCGAGCAGGTTGGGCTCCATGCCAGTGGAGATCATGCGGAATGCGAGGTAGGGCGCCGTCTCGACCCACGAACTCCCGCTGCGCCCAATCCATCCCATGAAGGAAGCTTCGTTGAGTTTGAAGAAGTTCGCCACTTTCACGTGCGGGTCTTCGGCAAATGCCTTCAGCGTCGAAGCAACGAACAACGCCGATCCGAGGGTCTTCACGTGATCGATCCACGGCGACGAGGGATCGATGGCGTAGAGTGGCCCCCATTCCGTGATCGCCAAGCCGATCTGACCGGTCCGCGTCGGCGCGAACCGTTCGACATCCCGCCAGGTGTCCTTGAGATTCCGCGCGATCAGCAGGGGGGCAGCAAGCAGCGCCGCATAAACGTCCGCCGGCTCGATTCCCTTGCCATCGGCAACGATGGGTGCATAGGCATTGTGGATCGCCAGGAAATCGATCTCGCGGCCCGCCTTTTTCAGTACGACCTCGTTCCAGTCATCGCGCGCGGCCAGCCGGTAGCGCCCATAGTTGCGCAGCCCGATGGCCGCCAGCTTGATCGACGGGTCCGCCGCCCGCATAGCCGCCGAGAATGCCAAAAATCGCTCGGCATATCGCTCGGGCGTCAGATGGCCACCCGATGCATCGCCTTCCATGTACAGTTCATTGCCGACCTCCCAGATATCGACACGACCGTTGCGTGGCGCCTTGCCCTCCTCACCGTTGACATATCGTACCCAATCCGCCGCCAACTGGGGCGTGCCACTGGCGGCATTGACTGTGATCAGCAGGTTGCTTCCGATTTCCTTCGCGAATGACAGAGCTTCATCGGTCCCGAAAAGATTGCGCACCTTCTCCTCAGCGCCTGGATGAGTAGGCCTGCTGGGGCGCTGGGCGCGTGGACCCACGCCATCGCGCCAATCGTAGGCGTCGGCCCAGACGCCCCCTGGAAAGCGAACCGGACCGAGATTGAGTTCCTTGCTGAGCCGAACGATCTGCTGATCGAGACGCTGGTTCGTTGCCTCCCATAATCCATTGGCTTCCCGAATCGTCTCGATATTGGTACCGAACAGGGCGCGTGGGATTGCTCGCACGACGCGTGACGCATCGATGCGCACGGAGGCGGGAATGCTCGCGGTCGCCTTGCCAAGGGCAGGTGTCGGGCTTGCACCAACCTTTCGTGTCGGCGTCACACTTATGCTGCTGAAGCGGGCGGTGCCCCGCGTACCTTCGGCCACGAGAAACAGGATGATCCCCTGAATCTGCGGATCGTCAGGGACCGTGATCTGCGACACTTGGGTCGCCATGGGCTCGCCGCCCGGCCGCATCTGAATCGAGTCGCTTGCACCGCCCCGGCGCAATACGGCTACGCCGACCACGGGAACCGCACCACCGTCTCCTGCCAGTTTGGCCGAGACCGCAAGTTCATAGCCACGCAGGGGCCCCGGCGGAATCATTTGCCCTATGCCAAGCGGCTTTTCGCTCGGGGTATTGCGCGCGTTGGGTAGCAGTTCGAGGATGCGGTCGGTGCCCGAAGGGCCGCTGACGATGCGGATTTCTCCCTTGGTTGCACCTTCGGGATCGACATGCCAACCGGCAGGTGGATTGCCTCCCCTGGTGAAGTCACCGTTAGTTGGCCATGGCTGAGCGCCTAGCGGCGAGACCGTACCCAGAGCGGCGAGAACAAGGGCAATCAAGAGGGGATACTTCATGACGGTCCATCTACTGCCGTGAGAAAAAGTGGCGCCACCGCTCCGCGCCCAGAAGAACGACTGCTCGCAGCGAGGTGTCGACCTTCAGGGTATTGACGGCGACGAAGTAGAGAGCAAGAGCGAGGAAAGAAGTGGTGAGGGCAGTCGCCAACGCAGCGCCCGTCAGACCCAGAGCGGGGATAAGCACTACGCACATCAGGACATGACCGCAGAGGGCCGCGATCATCGCGACAACGACCTCCTTGTTGCGCCCGGCGAGTGCCAATATTCCGCCGGCAGAGCCAAGCCCGGCCTGAATGACGTGGCCGAACGCGAGAATCTCCATGGCCGCTTCCGCGGCGAGGAAGTTGGGACCGAAGAGGAGCAATATCTGATGACCTGCGACGATGAGCACAAGGGCGATCAGCGCTGCAAACGCGCAAGTCAGCAACACGGAATGGGCCAATAGTCGTTGTAGTCCCGCCAGGTCTTTTTGCCCGATGAGTTCGGCTGCCATCGGACCCAGCAGTGCATTCACGGATACCATTGCCAACCCGACCATCTGAGCGACACGGGACGCAATCTGGTAGGTGCCGGCTTCCGCAGTTCCGACGAAGGTACCCACAAGTATGACATCCAGGCGCTCGATCAACGACATCACCGCCAGGGGCAAAAGATACACGAAGCCCGATGTCATCCAGGCTCGTCGTTCGGAGTGATCTCGTTGGCCGGAGAAGCCGCCCGGCAAGGATCGAATGGCGACAAGTATGGTAGGGGCCAGCGCAACAGCCGTGGCGACGCAGGTGAGTATCAGGGCCAGTGTCGAATTCGGCATTTCCACAAGCCATGCGTAGCCCCCAATCAGCATTCCGATGGCGACAGGCCTGACGATGTTGCCAAGAACCTCCGCCCGCAGAGGCTGATGCATCGCCTGTAGGAGCCCAGTTGACAGGGTGAAAAGACAGATGAGGACCAGGAGCGGTGCACCGGCCACGGCGCTCTCAAACCGGTATCCCGCCAAAGTGTAGATCGTGACGAAGGTGACCATTATGACCGCCGACCCCACGAGACATGTGCTGACCGAATCCCAGACGAATCCACGAACGGCGGCCAGATTGTCGAAGTGCCGATACTGAGGAAGAAATCGTACGGCCGCGAATGGCATTCCCAAGCTGCCGACCACCGAAAGAAATGAAACCCACGCAACAACGATCACATAGGTCCCAAAGTCCTCTGGTGACATGCACCGGGCGAGGATGATCTGATTGACGAGCGCAACCAGGATTGCCACGCCCTTGAGCATCAGGCTGAAGACGCTCTTCCAGGGCAAAGTGCCTAGTGGCGATCCCTTTGTCGGCCTCAGGGTCCGGCACAGGCTGGCACCGCGGCAGGACCTGCAGGCCCAAGCCGATATCGGTGGTTTCGGCCTGGGCAGCCGGATCTCCTGGCAGGCTCTCGCCACCTACAGCTACCATTTCGGCTCTACGGGCAACGTCGCGTGGGCCGGCGCCATCGGCTATCGCGCGCTTTACGTCGACTATGTCCAGGGTTCGGGCAACACCCAGTTCCAGACCAATATGCTGCAGCACGGCCCTCTGATCGGGGTGAGCGCGCGATTCTAGCCGCGCCGTGCCGGTATTCGAGCAAAAGGCCCGCTCTCGCGCGGCGCGGCTAGCGGAGGCGGCAATGAATAGGCGGGGGGATTCCTTTCTGTGTGCGTCTGATGGCGACGTAGTGCGCTTGTTGGATGATGAGCGAATCAGTGACGTCGTGGTATCGTTTTCCCGATGGTCACAATGGGGAGTTGGCGGGAACTGCATAGCCCCTGAGCCGCTTCTCGGCATATGAGTGTTTTCTCGACTTCCGAGGCCCTAGAGTAATCGGGCCATGATCGACGCCGTAGAACTCCGGAAATGATCGATGTTGCCAACTGAAGTGGCCCGACCGCAGAATGAAAATCACCCCGGCATGGTCTTCATTTCGGGCGGCATGTTCGTCATGGGCTCCGACAAGCATTATCCCGAAGAGGCGCCGGCGCATCGCGTCAGCGTAAGCTCGTTCTGGATCGACAGGACGCCGGTCACGAACCGGGAGTTCCGCAAGTTCGTCAACGCCACGGGGCACGTAACGCTGGCCGAGCTGCCGCCCGACCCGAAGGATTATCCGAACGCGCTGCCGCACATGCTGAAGCCGGCCTCTCTGGTGTTCACCCCACCGGACCATCCGGTCGATCTGCGGATCTGGACGCAGTGGTGGACGTTCAAGTTCGGCGCCAACTGGCGCCGTCCGTTCGGACCTCGCAGCTCGCTCAGCGGCCTCAACGAGCATCCCGTCGTTCACGTCGCCTATCGCGATGCCGAGGCCTATGCCAGATGGGCCGGCAAGGAACTGCCGACCGAGGCTGAATTCGAATTCGCTGCGCGCGGCGGTCTCGAGGATGCCGAGTTCGCGTGGGGCGACTCACTTACGCCTGGGGGCCGCCAGATGGCGAACACCTGGCAGGGTATGTTTCCGTCCGAAAATCTCGAACACGACGGCTACCGGCATACCTCGCCGGTCATTGCGTTCCCGGCGAACGGTTACGGCGTCTACGACATGATCGGCAATGTCTGGGAATGGACCAGCGACTGGTACTCCGAGCGGCACGAGGCCCAGGCTGAGAAGGTGTGCTGCATCCCTGAAAATCCGCGCGGCGGCTCAGAGGCGGCAAGCTATGATCCGGCTCTTCCGAATATCGTGATCCCGCGCAAGGTGCTGAAAGGCGGCTCTCACCTGTGCGCCCCGAACTACTGCCGCCGCTACCGGCCAGCCGCACGGCATGCCGAGCCTGTCGACACGTCGACCAATCATGTCGGCTTCCGCTGCGTCGTGCGGGAGAAGCGGACAGCGCGATGACGCAGCCCGCTTCGAAGACCCAGATCGTGATGGCTCGAACGGCACTTGGGCTAATGGCAGTTTTCGTCGTGCTGGGCGTTGCAATGTATGGCCTGTCGACGGACGTCTTTGGGCGCATCTGGAACAACACGGTCGATCGCGTGGGTGGGCCGATGACCTTTCGATTCATCCTCCAGCCGATCATGGCTTCCATCGCCGCGCTGTACGACGGCTTCGCGGATGCCCGGAACGGGCGCTCGCACTACCTCTGGACCCTTCTTACAGATCCGGCGAAGCGCGTTGGTCGATTGCGCGAGGGCGTGATCGCGACTTCCCGGATCCTCCTCCTCGGACTGACCATGGACACGATCTACCAGTACATGGTTTTCGACACTTTCCATCCCGCCGAAGCGGTGATCATTACGCTTCTGCTCGCCTTCGCGCCTTACGTGCTGTTGAGGGGCCCTGTCTCGCGTCTTGTATCGTGGTGGCGCGGCTCCGCAACGGCGGACATAGCCCGATGAGCGTCCCGGGCATCGTTTCGCGGCTGGGGACCCGGGCGCTTCGTCTCGCACCGGACCGGACTCATCTCGTGTCGGATCTTGTCGCCGGCGTGACCTTTGCCGTGGTCAGTGTGCCCCAGGCGATGGCGCATGCGCTGCTGGCAACGGTCAATCCCGTGCTCGGCATATACTCCCTTATGGTGGCGGTTCCGGTCGGCGCGATCCTCACCAGCTCCGTCTTCATCAACGTCTCGACGACGGCGGCACTGTCGGTCGCTGTCGGGGCCGCCCTGGCTGACATACCTGCGGGCATGAAGGTCGAGGCGCTGGCGATTCTGGTGCTGCTGGTGGGCGCAATTCAGCTGGTGGCCGGCGTTTTCCGCTTGGGCTTTCTGACCCGCTTCGTCTCGAACGCCGTGATGATCGGCTTTCTCAACGGCGTCGCTGTGCTGATCATTCTCGGCCAATTGAGCGATCTGACTGGATACCGCAGCACGTTCTTCAACAGGGTCGCCCAGGCGCTGGATCTCGTGCTGCGCATCGGCCAGATCGACGTTCAGACGACAATCATCGGCGGGACGACGCTGGCGACGATCGTGCTGCTGCTGGTTTCGCCGCTGCGCCGGTTCGCGTTCATCATTGCCATTGCCCTGGCGACTGGTGTCCTGGCACTCCTGGCCCATTCGGCCATGCCCACGGCGGCTTACTTTGCCGCGGTCCTGACGGTCGGCGATGTCACTGCCATAGCGCGCTCGCTACCCGAATTTGCGGTGCCCCAGGTGTCGCTCGTGCTGTCGCTGCTGCTGCCGGCGTTCTCGGTGGCGATCATCGGCCTTATCCAGGGAGCGGGGGTCAGCGAGGGCGTTCCCAATCCCGACGGAAAGTATCCCGACGTCTCGCGGGACTTTCTGGGTCAGGGGGCAGCAAACATCGCGACCAGCTTCGTGGGAGGCATTCCCGCCGGCGGTTCGATCTCGGGCACGGCGCTGATCATGGGCGCTGGCGGCAAGTCGCGTTGGGCCAACATCTCCGTTGGATTCTTCGTGGCTGCGATCGTGCTTCTGGCGGCGCCGCTGGTCGAGCGCGTGCCGATGCCTGCACTGGCCGCGTTGCTTATCGTGGCCGGATACCAGGGCTTGCGTGTGCCGCAAGCGGTCGTTGCCTGGAAGACCGGCCGGACCTCGGCAGTCATCATGCTCGTGACCTTCGTCGCGACACTGCTCCTTCCCCTGCAGTTCGCGGTACTGTTCGGTACCGGTCTCAGCATCGTGTTGCATGTGTTCCGCCAGTCCAACAAGGTCGTCGTGACCCAGTGGGTCCTGCAGCCGGAAGGCTTTCCGATCGAACAGGCGGCCCCCCCGCGTCTGGCGAGCAACCAACTCACGGTCCTGCATATCTATGGCAGCCTG
>JBILYJ010000504.1:0-4107 GCA_044377795.1 Reyranella sp.
TCATCGTTGCGATCACAAGCGCGACCTGGTTGGGTCCGAGCGCGCCGGCGTCGCCGAACAGGAAATACGACAGGCCCACCAGCAGGATCAGACTTGCAACGGGGACGGCTGCTTCGAGCAGGGAGAGCGGCTGAGGTTGAGAGGGCCTCTTCACGGGCATTACACCTTGCTCATACGAGGCCGGAGCCTGGTCACGTCGATATCTCTCACTGCACGCCGGTCATGCCACCGGCTCCAGAAATAGCCGCGGACACAGACGCTACCGAAAGACAAAGCACTGCCTTTGGCTAAGAGCGCCAAAGGCAGCGCAAGCCTATTCTTCGGATATCTAGAAGTCCACCGGGTCGCGGGCGATCGGGCAAGTCATGCAGTGACCGCCGCCACGACCGCGCCCTAGTTCCGCGCCGACGATGGTGATGACCTCGATACCCTGCTTGCGCAGCAAGGCGTTAGTGTAGGTATTGCGGTCATAGGCATACACGACGCCCGGAGACGCGCAGACCAGGTTGGCGCCGCTGTCCCACTGCGTGCGCTCGCGCATGTAGGCATTGCCGCCAGTCTCGACCACTCGCATCTTCTTGACGCCCAGCGCGTCTGCCACGGTTTCCACGAACGGCTTTTCGTCCTTGCGGAGTTCGACCCCGCCGGGCTTGCTGCTTGGCCGGTATGAGTAGGCTTGGATATTATAGACGATATCGGGATAGAGCAGCACGCAGTCGCGATCAGCAAAGGTGAATACCGTATCCAGGTGCATCGCGGCCCTGAGCTTGGGCATGGCTGCGACGATCACCCGCTCGGCTGCACCCTGCTTGAACAGCGCCGACGCAAGCTGGCTGATGCCCTGTCGCGAAGTGCGTTCGCTCATGCCGATCAACACGACGCCCTTGCCAATCGGCATCACGTCACCGCCCTCGACCGTCGCCAGCCCATGGTCTTCGGTCGGGTCTCCCCACCAGACCTTAACCTTGTCGCCAAAGTCGGGATGAAATTTGTAGATTGCCGTCGTCAGGATCGGCTCTTCGTGCCGCGCCGGCCAGAACAGCGGGTTGATAGAGACGCCACCGTAGATCCAGCACGTCGTGTCGCGGGTATAGAGAGTGTTCGGCAGCGGCGGTAGCAGGTACTCGGTGACGCCGGCTGCGTCCCTGACGAGAGCCAGCATCTCGCCGCCGTGGGTTTCAGGAAATTCTTCTGTCGACAGGCCTCCGATCAGAGTCTCGGCAAGTTCGCGCGGCGGCAGACCGTTGAGGTAGCTCCTGATCTCGTCGACAAGCCCCAGGCCCACCTGGTTGGGCACCACCTGGTTGTCGATGATCCATTTCCTGGCCTCAGGGATTGCGACGGTCTCGGCCAGCAGGTTGTGCATCTCGACCACCTCGATGCCGCGGTCACGCATCTTGGTCATGAAGTCGAAGTGATCCCGCTTGGCGTTTTCCACCCACATGACATCGTCGAACAACAGGGTGTCACAGTTCGAGGGCGTCAACCGCGCATGAGCCCGGCCCGGCGCGCAGACCATGACCTTGTGCAACTTGCCGACTTCGGAATGAACGCCGTATTTGATGTTGCCTGAACCTGCCATGATGAACTCCTAAATGACGGTTAGATGGTGATGGAACCGGTCACGAGGCCGTGAATGCCGATAGCGGCACCGACAAGGGTGGCTGCAAAAATAACCCAGTCAGATGTCCTGTCGAATACGCGCTTGCCCTGCTCACGCCTTGCCCAGAAATACAGCGGTGCTGCCGGTGCGAAAATGATGGCCGAGAGCAGAATGAATTCCAGCCCGGCAGCGTAGATCATGAAGAGCGTGTAGATCACCGCGAGTGAGGCCAGAATCAGGTCACGCTGCCGCTCTCCCGGTCGCACGTCGTAGGTTTCACCACGCTTGGCGATCATCAAGCCGTAGGCGGCGACGAACAGATAGGGAATCAGCGTTGTCGCACTTGTGAGGTTCAGCATGAGCGCAAACGCGTCGCGCGACCAGTAAGTCGAAATCACGATGACCTGAATGACGCCGCTGGTCGCCCACAGCGCGACCACCGGTACGTTGTTCTTGTTGACCTTGGCGAACGCAGACGGCATGTCCTGCGACTTGGCGGCGGCGAACATCACTTCCGCACAGATCATCGCCCAAGTAAGGTAGGCGCCGAGCACCGAAACGATGAGGCCCGCGCTGACGAAGATCGCGCCCCACGGGCCGACCACTGACTCGAGCATTCCCGCCATCGAGGGTTGACGCAGGCCGGCGATCTCGGCCCGTTGCATGACGGCGTAAGGCAGCAGGGTAACCAGCACCATCAGGGCAGTCACCCCAACGAAGCCCAGGATGGTTGCAGTGCCCACATCCGACCGCTTCTTGGCGAAGCGCGAATAGACACTGGCCCCTTCGATTCCGATGAACACGAAGACCGTGACAAGCATTGTTGCCCGGACCTGCTCGAACAGGCCGCCGGTAAGATCGCCGCCATAGAAGTTGAGCCGGAACAAGTCGAGTTTGAACGCGACAATCATGATCACGATGAAGACCAGGATTGGAATGATCTTCGCGACGGTGACAATGCTGTTGATGAAGGCCGCCTGCTGGACGCCTCTCAAGATCATGAAATGGAAGGCCCAGATGCCTAGAGAGGCGACCGCGATAGCGACGACGGTATTGCCGTCGCCGAAGATCGGAAAGAACGCGCCCAGCGTCGACTTGATGAGCACCCAGTAAGAGACATTGCCGATGCAACTGCCGATCCAGTAGCCGAAGGCCGACAGGAACCCCGGATAGTCGCCGAATCCGGCCTTGGCGTAAGCGAAGACGCCGGCATCGATGTCGGGCTTTCGTTCGGCCAAGGCCTGAAACACGCGCGCCAGCATATACATGCCGGTTCCGGCTACGAGCCAGGCAATCACCGCGCCGAGCGGCCCGGTGGCACTAGCGAATGTCCGCGGGAGCGAGAATATGCCCGCTCCGATCATCCCGCCCACGACCATCGTGGTCAAAGCGAACAGGGAAAACTTCTGGGGTGTTGTCGGCGCCATTGAGATCTCCCTTGTGCCCTTCTAGAAGCGCCAGCCGAGCTTCAGCGCCGCGCCAACGTGCAAGGCGCCGTAACTGAAGGCCGCGATGTTGGACAAGTTGCGTTCGTAGGCCATCTGCAGGTCGATCGCCGGACGGCCGAACAGCGCGGTGTTACTGGCGGAACCAAACCAGTTGCTCGGCAGAACGAACTCAAGCGTCGCGATTGGCTCGATGAACAATTCCTGCGCGATGAACCCCTGGTAGGCGTCGAAGGTGCGAAACATGACCTCGGCGCCAAGACTGAAATTCCATGATTCGGAGATGACGTAGGTTACAGACGGGACCAGGTAGAAGGCCCACGATGAGGGTTCGGGATCCCTGAACCGTCGCTGCACGAAGCCGGTCACGCCGAACGACCAGACCGTGTCGGCCAGCGTATTGCCGGAAAGTGCAACCTGCCGGAATCCACCATCGAAGTTGTAGGTCTTGTTGACTCCCAGGTTGAGGTCCTGGCGCGTGGCGAATCGCTCCCTGAAAAGCGGACTGAAATCGAAACGCGGGGCGTAGGTGAAATAGGGAGAGAAGTTCTGGTCGTTGGTCGGATCGATGTACTGCAGCCGCCCCGACAGGGCGACCTTGTCGAAATCCGCGGCCGGCACCTGGGTGAAGCGGTAGACTTCGGCCCGCGCGCTGCCGGTGAAGCGCACCGGCAGATCGAAAACCGGCGTCGACCAGGACGCCCCGAGGGTCGGGCTGAACTCCGCCGAGTTCGTTCCCGGTCCGCCGCCCACCGGCGTCTGGTCAGCGTTGGAGATATAGTACATCGGCAGCAAGCCATTGATGGTGAAGTGCGAGCAGGCGTGCCTGCTGCTCGAGGCCGGGGGTCGTTGCAAAGATATTGTCCTGCGGCGCTGTCCCGTAGCGATCCGGTGTACCGAACATCGCATCGATGCGGGCTGCATTTCCGTCAGAACGGGCGTCGCTGTATTGCGCGGCGACAGTGCCGGATCGAAAGGTGAGAAAAATAGCGGGAAGTACGGCGATGACAACGATTGCCTTCGATACGCCTCGCAGCAGCCTCCGCCCATAGGCTAGCC
>JBILYJ010000491.1:0-4244 GCA_044377795.1 Reyranella sp.
TCCCCCCTGGACGGCTTTCGGTGACGCAGGCTCAGCGACACACAACCGGTTTGTTATCGTTACACTATAGTAGCGCTACCAAACATCAAGCCTGTGCCGAATGCCCAGCGCGGACGCAGACTGGCCATGCGCTCGAAGGCTTCTTCCCGCGCGCCGAGGCTACTGGATCGACTTTAGGAGACGGACTTTCTGAGCCGGGCGCAGCGCCTGTACGCCCGCCGTCACGACCACGTTTCCGGGCTCCAGCCCTTTCGTCACGACGACGCTGGCAAGGTCGAAGCGGGCCACCTCGATGGGACGGAGAGACACGGTCGATGTTGCCGGGTCGACAATCCACACCGCCGGCCGATGATCGATCGCAGTCAACGCGGATGCCGGAATCTCCATTCCCAGTCCGCCTTCGAGTTCGATTGTGCCCGTTACGGCCGAGCCCAGGCGCATCGCCGTCGGAGGGTCGGCCAATGCGACCCGAACCAGGAAAGTTCGGGTGATCGGGTCGGCCTGAGGGGCGACTTCGCGGACCCGCCCCGTCGCTCTCACAGTCGGCTCGGCGGTAAGCGCCACTTTCACGAGCGGATCGAGAGGCGCTGAGCCCTTCACCTGTGCGGGCACCTCAAAAACGGCATCGCGCCCTCCCTCGCGGGCGAGCGTCAGGATCATCCGTCCGGCGGATACTACCTCTCCCGGCTCGGCGCCGCGGTGGGTCACCCAGCCGGAATCGGCTGCAACCAGGTTCGTGTGGGAAAGCTGGGTCTCTGCGGTAGACAGGCGGGCATTGGCCGCCTCGAGTTGCGCCTGTGCCGCCTGTTTGGCCTGAAGGGCCTGGTCAAAGTTGACGCGTGTCGTGTGTCCGCTGCGCAGCAGCGCGTCCTGCCGCTCGAACTGGTTCTGTGTCTGGACCAGCAGCGCCTTGGCCGCAGTGACATCCGCCGCTGCCGCCTGTGCCGCATCGCGCGCCTGGTCGGGTTCGATGCGCGCAACGATCTGCCCCGCTTCCACCCGATCGCCCACGTTGAAGTTTCGCTCGATCATCCGACCGTTGGTGCGGAAGGCGAGGTTGATGACATCCTGCGCCTCGATATGGCCGGGCAGCGTCACGGTTTCCGATGCTGTTCGCTTTTCTATTGTAACCGAACGCACCGGCCGCGCCGCCACCTCGGGCGGCGCCTTGTCGTCACGGCAGGCTGTCAGGGCAGACACCGCCAAACATGCAACCAGCATCGTCGGCCGCAACCGCCACCTATGCACAATGCTCCGGCGATCGCCTGCAGACGCGTAGGGGGATACTGATGGCGTTCGAGACACGAGGTTGACCTCATTCCGACAAACATACCGGCTTCAGAGAAGTCCCCTGAGGAGACGGAGATGTTGCAAATGCAATCAAGCCTACCTTGGGCAGGAAAGCAGAGCAATACAGCCGCACCAGCTGAGTGAACGATCTTATGCCACGTCGGCGTAACAACCCTGTCATTGGCCGACGCCCCTCGAGAACATCGAGCCGGAAGCCAATGACCGGCATGCCTCATAGTTCGCTAAAGGACCTGAAGTCAGGTCACCGAAGGGGGCCGTCAAAGCGACTTTCCACCGACCGGAATTCTATTGCATCCCTCACTCGGTGTGCCTCAAAATTAATTGACCGGATTCGCTCTGCTTGTGCGACAAGAATTATGAGACGCTGTCTCAGCCAAGCCGTGGGGCGAAGAATTGGATATTTCAGGTAAATTTCTTTCAGTTATTTGCCGAGCCAGCGTGACTTGTCGTGTACTTTGTTTCGCGTCGCTTCTGTTGTTGTCGGCCTGCGCTCTCCCTCGGGAGGATGCGCCGCCACCCGGAGTTGCCGAGCAATACAACGTCCTCGGTATCGCCAATGCCCGCTTCTGGGTCGATCGGCGCTCAGCGCCATTGCTGGAGGAACTGCAGCAGCAGGCCCGGCGAGCAGCCGCGTCGCAATCCGGCGCCGCCCCGGCTCCAGAGCACCTGCTGGCGATCTCCGGCGGCAGCGACAATGGCGCCTTTGGCGCCGGACTCCTGGCGGGATGGACTGCCAGCGGAACCCGTCCTGAGTTTCGCGTTGTCACGGGCATCTCTGCAGGCGCATTGACGGCACCCTTCGCGTTCCTCGGCGCAAGCGAGGACGACAACCTGCGTGACGTATTCACCAACGTCGCGCCGGGAGAAATATTCGTCTTCCGGCGGATGTTGAGGGCTTTGCTATTCGAAGATGCCGTTGCCGACACGGGTCCGCTCGCCAACCTGATCTACCGTTACGCCAACGATGCCATGATGGCGGCGATCGCACGCGAATATGCCAAGGGTCGGCTTCTGCTGATCGGCACGACGAACCTCGACCTTCAGCGTCCGGTCGTCTGGAATATCGGTGCTATCGCCGCCAGCGGCCATCCCAAGGCCCTTGATCTATTTCGCCGCATCCTGTTGGCGTCGGCCTCGCCGCCCGGGGCCTTTCCTCCCGTGCTCATCGATGTCAGCGTAGATGGACGGCACTTCCAGGAAATGCATGTCGATGGAGGCGCAGTTGCGCAGATGTTCCTCTATCCATCGTGGCTTCACTTGGGTGAATGGTCGCGCCAAAACGGCGTCTCTCGGGACCGCACCGCATGGTTGATCCGCAATTCGCGTGCCGAGCCCGAGCCGGACACCACGCGCCGCCAGTTGTTGAGCATAGGCCGGCGAGCCATCTCGACCCTGGTGCATTTTGGCGGACTCAACGATCTGGTCCGGATTTACCTTGCGACCCGGCGCGACGGCGTGCACTTCCGCCTGGCCTTGATCGACGACGGCTTCGACACACGGCGAAACGAATTCTTTGATCCTGCGTACATGCAGGCACTTTTCAATCATGCGTACAAGCTCGCGCGTGCCGGATACCCATGGCAGACTGAGCCTCCGGGCTTCTCGGCGATGGATGTTTCCACTTCCGACCGTCCTCCGCCTCGCGCTCCGTGAAGCATTTTATAGATAGTTTGGACCACTGTATTTCGGGCGTTGCGCCGGGAGCCGACCAATGAGCAGCTTCAACGTGTCAGCCTGGGCGCTGCGGAATCGCTCGTTCGTGTACTTTCTCATGCTGGCGGTTTCGTTTCTGGGATTCGCTTCCTATAACAGCCTTGGCCGCAACGAAGACCCAGCCTTTACTTTCCGGACGATGATCGTTCAGGCCGCCTGGCCGGGCGCAACGTTGAACGACACGATGCAACAGGTCACCGAGCGGCTGGAGCGCACCCTGCAGGAGACCGAAGGTCTCGACTTTCTACGCAGCTACACCAAGCCAGGAATGACGACGATTTTCGTCAACCTGAAGGGAAGCGTACCGCCGAAAGCGGTTCACGATACCTGGTATCAGGTACGCAAGAGGATCGGCGACATGCGCCGCACGTTGCCGACCGGCATCGTGGGGCCCGGCTTCAATGATGAATTCGGTGACACCTTCGGCATCATCTACGGATTCGTCGCCGATGGATTCACACCACGCGAATTGCGCGACCACGTCGAGGAAGTGCGTTCCGAACTGCTGCACGTGCCCGACGTAACGCGCATTGATGTTCTCGGCGCCCAGGACGAGCAGATCTACGTCGAATTCTCGATGAAGCTGCTGGCGAGTCTCGGGATCGACAGATCGGCACTCGTCGCTGCCCTGCAGGCCCAGAATTCCGTCAGCCCCGCCGGAATCATCCAGTCCGGGGACGAGGCTTTTTCGTTGCGTGTGTCGGGTGCCTTCGGATCCGAAAAGGACATCCGCGACATCACCTTCAACGTCGGTGGCCGGAACCTGAGACTGAGCGATATCGCCACCGTTCACAGGGGGTACATCGACCCGCCGCAACCGATGTTCCGGGTGAACGGGCATCCTGCGATAGGGCTGGCGATTGCGATGCGCGACGGCGGTGACGTTCTCGCGCTCGGCGACAACATACGGCGCACGATGGCTCGCATCACGGCTGACCTGCCAGTCGGCATCGAAGTGGTTCGCGTCGCCGACCAGCCGGTCACGGTGAGGGACGCGATCAGCGAGTTCATGGAATCGCTCTGGCAGGCGATCGCCATCATCCTGGTCGTCAGCTTCATCAGCCTCGGTGTCCGCGCCGGCACCGTCATCGCCCTGACGATTCCACTGACCTTGGCGTTGATTTTTCCACTGATGCAGGTCTTCGACATCGATCTTCAGCGGATTTCGCTCGGGGCGCTCATCATCGCTCTGGCGCTGATGGTGGATGACGCGATGACGA
>JBILYJ010000610.1:0-3138 GCA_044377795.1 Reyranella sp.
GCCAGTTACGCCTACACCACGCTGGCGTTTCCGATGCTCACGGGAAGCTTCGTGACGATGGCGGGCTTCATTCCGATCGGCTTCGCACGCAGTTCAGCAGGCGAGTACACTTTTTCCATCTTTGCGGTGGTGAGCTTCGCGCTGATTGTATCCTGGTTCGTTGCCGTGCTGTTCGCCCCGGTACTGGGGGCCGCGCTGCTGCGGCCACCGTCGAAGCCCGCCGCCGCCGACGGCGGATGGGCGATGCGAACCTATCGTCGCGCGCTGCTCGTCGCGATGCGCGGGCGTTGGATCACCCTCCTCATTACGGTCGGCTTCTTTGTGGCCGCAATTGCAGCGATGCCGCTGATCCCGCGCCAGTTTTTTCCTTCCTCCGACCGGGTGGAACTGCTGGTTGATCTCCGGCTGCCGCAGAATGCCTCGATACACGCCACCGCCGACATGGCCCGGCGCTTCGACGCGGCGCTCGGCAAAGACCCGGACGTCGCGCACTGGAGCACCTACGTTGGCCGCGGGGCACAGCGGTTCTATCTGCCGCTCAATGTACAGCTGCCCAACGACTTTTTCGCCCAGTCCGTCCTGGTGGCCAAGGACATCGGCGCACGCCACCGCCTGCAGAAGCGCCTTGAAAGCCTCCTGGCGGAGAGTTTCCCCGACGTGGTGGCGCGCGTTTATCCGTTGGAAATGGGCCCGCCGGTCGGCTGGCCCGTGCAGTACCGCGTCAGCGGCCCCGACCCCGACAAGGTACGCGACATTGCGCTGCGCCTCGCCGAAGGCGTGAGCATCAACAAGGACCTTCGCAGCATCAACTTCGACTGGATGGAGCCGGCACGCGAGCTGCGCATCCGTGTCGATCAGGATGAGGCACGCAGGCTTGGCATCAGTTCGCAGTCCGTGGCCACGGTTCTCAATGCGGCAGTGACCGGAACCGTCGTCACCCAGGTTCGTGACGGCATCTACCTGGTCGATGTCGTCGCGCGCTCGATCGAGCGGCCTGCGCTCTCGCCTGCGACCCTGCGCACACTGCAGGTACCCATCCCCGGAGGGAGAACAGTGCCGCTCGGGCTGTTCGCTACGATCGACTACGGTCAGGAATTCCCCGTGATCTGGCGGCGCGATCGTGTGCCGACATTGACGGTGCAGGCCGACGTCGCACCGGGCGTCCTGCCTGCCGCGGTCGTGGAGACGCTGGAGCCGGCCGTTGCCAAGGTTCAGGCCACCCTTCCGGCCGGTTACGCCATCACGGTCGGCGGCATCGTCGAGGAGAGCGGCAAGTCGCAGGCGTCGGTCATGGCGATCGTGCCGGCGATGTTGTTCATCACCCTGACCATCCTGATGATCCAGCTTCGCAACTTCCAGAGGTTGTTCATCGTACTCAGCGTGGTGCCGCTGGGCCTGATCGGCGTCGTAGCCGGCCTGCTCATTCCTGGCGTACCGCTGGGCTTTGTGGCGATCCTTGGCATCCTCGCATTGATCGGCATGATTGCACGCAACGCCGTGATCCTGATCGAGCAGGTCGAAGTCGAACGCGAGGAAGGGCGAAATATCTGGGATGCCGCGGTTGTGGCAAGCACCATGCGCTTTCGCCCGATCGTGCTGACGGCAATCTCGACGGTGCTTGGGATGATCCCGATCGCGGTGACGGTTTTCTGGGGCCCAATGGCCTTCGCCATCATGGGCGGCCTGCTCATGGCGACTATCCTGACGCTGATCTTCCTGCCAACATTGTACGTCGTATGGTTCGGCGGAAGGGAAGAGCCGGTGCCAGACGCCGCATCAACTGCCGCGAAGCCCGGTGCTGCCAAGGGGTGATGGAAAGCGGCGACGGAACGCCATCCCAGGGGTAGGCGGCCGGTCAGAAGGAGCCGAACGTGCCTCCGAGGATGATCACCGCGACCAGGGCGACGAGAGCACCGGCGATGCTTACCATCACGATGTCGCCGTAGCTTTCGCGATGTGTCGAGCCGCAGACGGCCAGCAGCGTCACCACGGCGCCGTTGTGCGGCAGCGCATCCAGCGTGCCGGCGCCGATGACCGCCACTCGATGCATCAGGCCAGGGTCTAGTCCGATGTCCCGGGCAAGAGACATGAAGGTTGGGCCCAGCGATTCCAGGGCAATCGTCAGGCCGCCAGAGGCCGACCCGGTGAGGGCGGAGAGCACGTTGGTCGCCACGGCCAGTGAAACCAGGGGGCCGCCGCCGATTCCAAGCACCCATTCGCGTACCACCACGAAGGACGGAAGCGCCGCCACGACCGCACCGAATCCGACAAGGCTGGCGACGCTGAGGATGGGCAGTACCGAGGCATTCACGCCAGCGTCCATCGACTCGCGCAATGCCGAAAGACGGGCGCGATTGATCGCTATCAATACGACGATGGCCGCGGCCAGCGCCGTTGTCACCGCCCATACCCCGCCGACCGCCGCGATCGACGTCGCGCCCCACTTCGGCTCAGCCAGGAAACTGGTATCGATGCGGGGCAAGACCAGGACCGACATCAGCAGATTGACGCCGATCACGACTCCCAACGGCAGCAGTGCGACACCTATCGGCGGCAGGGTATCGCTCTGCCGGCCATGGCCGATCTCTGCCGGATCGAATTCGCGCGCGACCGACGCACGGTCGCGCAGGGCCTGATCGTCGCCCAGTTCCTTGCCGGCGAACACGGCCGCGCCACCAAAACCTTCGCCCTGGCGTCTTGCCGACTTCTCGGCGCGCCGCAGCCACCACAGGCCAAAAGCCAGAATGATCGCCGAAGCGATGAGACCCAGCCCTGGCGCGGCAAAAAGAGTCGTGCCGAAGAAGGGCATCGGGATGGCGTTCTGGATCGCCGGAGACCCGGGCAGAGCCGACATGGTGAAGGTTGAGGCGCCCAGAGCAATCGTTGCCGGCATGAGGCGGCGCGGGATGTCGGCCGACTGGAAAAGTGCCTGCGCCATCGGGCCCAGCACGAAGAAGGCGACGAACAGGCTGACGCCACCATAGGTAACCAGCGCGCCAGCAAGGACCACGGCAAGAATCGCGCGGCCGTTGCCGAGCTTCTCGGTCATGAATCGCGCGATCGCCGACACCGACCCGCTGTCGTCCATCAGCTTGCCGAACAATGCGCCCAGCAGGAACAGGGGAAAGAACTGTGCAA
>JBILYJ010000630.1:0-2961 GCA_044377795.1 Reyranella sp.
CCAACCCTGCGTGATGCCGACCACCCTGTCATTGCCGGCAATCCCCACCTCGGCCAGTGCGTCCACGATGGCGCCGACGCCGAATGGATCGAGGCCAACCGAGCCCAGCTTGCCGCTCTCGTCGACACGCTCGGCCAGGGCCGCGATCTCGGCGATGTCGTCGCCCAGATTCTGGACGATCCGCAGCTCCCCGGCAGCTTCGAAGTCGCGGAGCACCGAGGCCTCGCTCTTGCGCCGTTCCAGCACCGAACCGTGGGCCCACGCCCGCGACCACAGCAGCCAGTGCCGGGTGATCCTGTCGCGACCCAGCACCGCGAGGCCCAGCAGATCGTCCAGGCCGCCGCCGTCGATGCCGATCACCACCACCTCGCTCCGCTCGATCAGGGCGTCCAGGGTGAGTGACCTGTCCGCAGCCCGCTGCCAGAGATCGGCGCCGACCCAGCGATCGGAGCGCAATGCCAGGCCGATCTCGATGTTGAGATGCTGGGAGGCCCAGCGAATGATCTCGCCCTGCCCCTTGGCCTTCGCCTGGGCCCAGTCGTCCTCCAGCCGCTTGATCGTGACCGACCGGTCGCGGTTGGGGGTCACCATCCACCACTTGCTCGGATCCTGCCACGCCGGAGGATCGGCCGGATCGTTGGCGATGTCCTCCGGGAACTCGTAGAGCACAGGCAGCATCGCGCCCTGTGCCCTGCCGTCCCGGATGGCGCGCGCCACCATCAGCTCCGCCCGGAACGCCCCGCGGGGCGGCTCGTCCGACTGGGTGGTGATGAACACCAGAAAGCCCTCGGGATTGGGCAGCAGCCCGCCCCGCAGCTGGCCGATGATGCGCTCGGCCGCCGCGACCTTGGCGATCTCGTGCAGTTCGTCGAGCAGTACGCCGGTGGGCTTCACGCCGGTCAGCACCGTGGTGTCGAACGCCTTGATCTCCAGCGTGGCCTTGGTCCGCCGATCCGTGATCTTCCGCAGGTGCTCCTGCACGTGCAGGCGCTTGCGCAGGAACCCGTCGGGGTCCTTGTCGACCATCCCGAGGGCCTGGCTGAAGGCGATGTGTGCCAGCGACACCGTCGGCGCCACCAGCAGGAACTCGGCCCGCGGCCGTTCGTTCATCAGCAGCGTCGTGACCATCAGCGCCGCAGCGTAGCTCGTCTTGCTCGACTTCTTCGGGGCCAGCAGGAAGATCTCGCGGATCATCCGTTCCCGGCTCGCTGGATCGAACGAGCCATGCAGGGCACCAACGATCTCGCGGAACCAGTCCGCTCCCGCCTCCGCCAGCGCCGGCGTGCCGATCACGTCCGGCAGCCGAAGCTTGTTGAAGATTGCTACGGCACGACTGGCCTGGGCCCGGTCGAGGTGCGGCAGATCGGGCAGCAGCGATCGCCCCGTCCGGATGCGCTCGCGCCAGTCCGGCACGGCCAGCGACCACGGCTCCATCTCAGTTCACCAAGCGGCCCCACTCGGTACCGTCGCCCGCCGTCAGCGCATCGCGCTCGGCGGACTCCTTCTTACCCAGCGGCTCCTCCACCCGCTTCGGTGCGTACTCGGACCAACCGGCCCGCACTTTCAGCCAGAAGATCGCGGCCGACAGACCCTCGCGGGTGGGCTTACACGCCATGGTGAACAGGTTCTGCGCCACCTTGGCCGTAGCCTTGATGCCTCCCAGTTCGATCTGGTCGGCGTAGTGGAACCGCAGCGTCTTCGGGTCGATGCCGACCAGGCGGGCGATCTCGTCCTGGGGGATGCCGAAGCCCGAGAGGGACTCGACCATGTTGCGGGTTTCGTCGGTCGGCGTGTGCGCAGGCCGACCGCGTCCAGGGCGGGTCACTTGTAAATCCTATGGTTGGGCGCCATCTGGCGCACCGTTGCATTTGTAATCTGCAGTTGACGCCTCAACATCAGTAACCTAGAGGTTACACGTGTTCGAGGTACGCCAAACCGTTGTCTTCAGCCGCTGGCTGGAACGACTTGCCGACCAGCGCGCTGCTGAGCGCATTGCCCAGCGTATCGTGCGCTTGCAGTCGGGTCTCCTCGGAGACGTCAAACCAGTTGGCGATGGCGTCTCAGAGTTACGGGTCGACTACGGGCCCGGCTATCGAATGTACTTCGTGCAACGTGGCAAGATCCTGATTGTTTTGCTGTGCGGCGGAGATAAACGTACGCAGGCTCGTGATATCGGGGCGGCCAAGGCACTGGCGGCGGACTTGGAGGACTGAAGATGGCTACGAAGACGATCGCCTTTGATGCGGCCCGTTACCTTGGTTCCGCCGAGGCTCAGGCCGAGTTGCTGACCGACGCCCTGGAGTCGGGCGATGCCGGGTACATCGCCAACGCCCTTGGCGTCATTGCACGAGCGCGGGGAATGGCTGAAGTTGCGCGGGGCGCAGGTGTGACGCGCGAGGCGCTCTACAAGACACTGAGCCCCACCGGCGACCCCAAGCTGACGACTCTGCTCGGTGTTATCCGGTCGCTTGGCTTCTCCCTTGCCGTCCAACCACCCGCCAGGCGGGCCACGAAGACCGTGGAACGCAAGCGGAAGGCTGCTTAAGTCGTTGGAAATTGGTCACCCGTGAGGGCGTGACAGGCACGAGCACCAGTCGTCTCCTGCCACCTCTGGACGACCACATCGCAGTACCGCGGATCCAGTTCCAGCAGCCGCGCCCGCCGGCCCGTCCGCTCCGCCGCGATCATCGTGGTGCCAGAACCGCCAAACGGATCGAGCACGATATCCCGGCTCTTTGACGAGTTCCTGATGGCTCGCTCGACGAGAGCGACCGGCTTCATCGTCGGGTGCAGGTCGTTCTTGTGCGGCTTGTCGAACAGCCACACGTCGCCCTGATCGCGCGCGCCGCACCAGTAGTGATCGGCGCCGTCCTTCCAGCCGTACAGGATCGGTTCGTACTGGCGCTGGTAGTCGGCGCGGCCGAGCGTAAACGTGTTCTTGGCCCAGATCACGAAAGTCGA
>JBILYJ010000631.1:0-2956 GCA_044377795.1 Reyranella sp.
CTGCCTGGGGGGCATCGCGGCCGCGGGGCTGTTGGCGGCCGCCAGTGTCGGCTGGAGCGCGATCTCGCTGGCGGTGGGCGACCGGATGGTGCTGTCGATGGCCGGCGCCAAGGCGATCGAGAAGCAGGACGCGCCGCAGCTCTACAATGTGGTCGAGGAAATCTCGATCGCGGCCGGCGTACCGATGCCCCGGGTCATGGTGCTGGAGACCGACGCGCTGAACGCCTTCGCCACCGGCAACAGGATCGGCAACGGCACGATCGCCGTCACGCGCGGGTTGCTCGACTCGCTCAGCCGCGACGAACTGCAGGGCGTGGTGGCGCACGAGATGGCGCATCTGCGCAACCTCGACACGCGCTACATGGTGGTGGTCGGCGTCACGGTCGGCCTGATCGCGCTGGTCTGCGACATGGCGCTGCGCACGATGAATTTGGGCCGGATGCGCAGCAGCGACCGCAAGGGTAGCTCGGGCGGCGGCCTCCTGATCATCGTCCTGCTGGTGGTCGCGATCCTGGCGCCGTTTGCCGCCAAGGCGGTGCAGATGGCGGTGTCGCGGCAGCGCGAGTATCTCGCCGATGCGACATCCGTGCAGTTCACGCGTAATCCCAATGGCCTGATCTCTGCGCTGGGCAAGCTCGCAGAGAAGGCCGCACCCTTTCCCGGAGTGAGTCGTGCCACACAGCATCTCTTCATCGTCAATCCGATCCACCAGTTCACGTCCAAGACGCCGGCATTGCTCGCCACGCATCCCGATATCGAAGATCGCATCGCTCGCCTGCGCAATCTGGGCGGCTAGCGCCGGGCTCGCGGCAGCCTTCGACCTGCAGGGCCACCGTGGCGCGCGCGGGCTGGCGCCCGAGAACACGCTGGCCGGCTTCAAGGTGGCGCAGGATCTCGGCGTCACGACCCTCGAGACGGATCTCGCGGTGACGCGCGACGGCGTCGTCGTCATCAGCCACGATCCGGTCCTCAATCCCGACCTGACGCGCGAACCGGACGGGCAGTGGCTCAAGGCGGCAGGACCGCCCATCCGCACGCTCACCCTCGACGAACTGAGGCGCTACGACATCGGTCGCGTGAACCCGGCCAGCAAGTACGGCCAGCAGTACCCCGAGCAGAAGCCGGCCGACGGCCAGCGCTTCCCGACCCTCGCCGAATTCTTCGCGCAGGCCGCGCCCGAAGTGCGCTTCAACATCGAGATCAAGACCGACCCCGGCAAGCCCGACCTGACGCCGGACCCGGCCACCTTCGCCCGCCTCGCGGTCGGGGACATCCGCAAGGCCAAGGTCGAGGCCCGCAGCACGCTGCAGTCGTTCGACTGGCGGGGCCTGATTGAGGCCCGCAAGCTGGCGCCCGAGATCGCCACCGCCTGCCTCAGCATCGAGAGCAACAACTTCGACACGGTGCAGCGTGGCAGCGGCCGGCCTTCCCCCTGGCTGGGCGGACTCGACCTCGCCGCCCACGGGGGCTCGGTGCCGCGGCTCGCCCAGGCGGCCGGCTGCGCGACCTGGTCGCCGTTCTGGCGCAACGTCACGGCGGAGAACGTGAAGGAAGCCCACGCGCTCGGCCTCAAGGTCGTGCCCTGGACGGTCAACGTCCCGGCCGAGATGGGGCGGCTGATCGAGCTGGGCGTCGACGGGCTGATCACCGACTATCCCGATCGCGGGGGGCAGATTCTCACCGCCAAAGGGCTGAAGGCCCGCTAGGCCGTTGACTCGGGCAGTATCTGTGTTCTGTATACAGACATGCGACCTATCCACCCCGAACCCGATCTTTCAGAGCGAATTCACGATTCGGTCCTCGAAGCGATCTGCTCTGGGGAGCTGAAATCCGGCGCCCGGATCACCCAGGAAGAGATCGCCCAGCAGTTCGGCGTGTCGCGCCAGCCGGTGCTGCAGGCCATGATGCTGCTGCGTCGCGAGGGCTTCCTGATCGATGCCGGCCGCAAGGGCGTCTGCGTCGCCCCGCTCGACGTCCAGCAGGCGCGCAATCTCTACGTCGTCCGTGCCGCGCTCGACGGTGCGGCCGCCCGGCTCGCCGCGTCGAACTACACGCCCCATCTCGTGCAGCGCGGCCGCGCCCTGCTCGACGTCGGCCGGCGCGCCGTGGCGAGCGGCTACGTGCCGTCGGTCATCGAGGCCGACATCGATTTCCATCTCTTCGTCTACGAGGCCTCGGGCAATCCCCTGATCGGCGAGACCGCGCAGCCGCACTGGCAGCATCTGCGCCGGGTGATGGCAGCGGCCTTGAGCGAAGAGGATCTGCGGATCAGTGTGTGGGATGAACACGAGGGCATCCTGCGCGCGCTCGAGGCGGGCCAGGCGGCCGAAGCCGAAGCGCTGTGCCGCGGCCATGCCGAGCAGATGGCCGACATTCTCACGGGACGATTGAAAGCCGTGATTTCCCGCGCCGCCTGAGGACGGCGCTTTCTATAAAGCAAAGGAGGAACCGCCATGAAGCTCACCTCTGAGCAGCTGAAGCAATTCGACGACGAGGGGTATCTTTTCTTTCCGGACTATTTCTCGCCGGAAGAGACAAAGATCCTGAAGTCCTCGGTGCCCGAGGTCTTCGCCCAGCGCCGCCCCGAGAACGTGCGCGAGAAGACTGGCGACGTGGTGCGCACCGCCTTCGCGGTTCACACCTATCATCCGGTGTTCGAGGCGCTGGTCCATCATCCGCGCTTCGTGGAGCCGGCCGAGCAGCTCCTGAAGGACAAGACCTACATCCACCAGTTCAAGATCAACGGGAAGGCCGCGTTCGACGGCGACGTGTGGCAGTGGCACCAGGACTACGGCACCTGGAAGGCCGACGACGCCATGCCGGAGCCGCGCGCCATGAACCTTGCGGTGTTCATCGACGAGGTGAACGAGTTCAACGGCCCGCTCTGGTTCATTCCCAAGAGCCACAAGAAGGGCGCGATCGAGGCCAGCCACGACCTGACCACGACCTCCTATCC
>JBILYJ010000128.1:0-11430 GCA_044377795.1 Reyranella sp.
TCATGGATGTAGAATTCCTTCATGTTCCATGGCCGCACCAGGAAGGGCGACAGCTCGGGCACGCCGCGCGCGGAGTACTCCGCGTGGAGCGCGGCGACCTGGCCGCCGCGGATGTAGCAGGACGTGTTCTCGGGAAACCGCCGATCGTCAGTCTTCCAGAAATGCAGTTCCATGTCGTCGCGTTTGGCGATCAGGTAGCTGCCGTCCCGATAGCCAACCACGAAGCCCAGCCAGTCGACATAGAAGGCGCTGCTCTCGGCGATGTCGAGGGAGGCGAGGATGGGTATCGTGCGGGCGAAATCGACCGTCATGCATCGAAGCCGGTGAGTGAGATCGCATCTCTGGCCTGCGGCTGCAGGCCGCGCGAGAGGAGATCGGCCAGCCGCGCGAAGATGCGGCCCGCTTCGCTGCAGCCGACATCCTGGGCCACCGCCTCGGCGGCGACATTGAGTAGAGCGTTGGCGGCGAGATGGCGGCACTCCGCGGGCAGGCCCTCGACGGCATCCACGATCACGCGCATGGCGTGCTGCAGGTCGGCGAGGCGATCGGGCATCGGTGCGGTCATGGCGGCGGCTTTCAATTGAGACGGCCGGCGGCGGCACCGGCCGCCGGAGCGACCCTGAGACCTGCGCCGGCGAGAGCGATGGCGAAAGCCTTCAGGCGGATCGCGGCCACGCGCGAGGCGGTGGGCGCCATCATGATGTCGAGCGACGCCAGCAGCGGCCCGTCATGATCGGCCTGGGCGAGACCGCAGAGCGCGATCATCACCGCTTCATCGTGGCTGACGCTCGAGCAGGTCGGCACGTGGATCTCCATGGCGCGTCGGGCGCCGAACAGGAACGCGTCCATGGCGATTGCGAAGTCCGGCAGGGCGTCGAGAACGCCCGCGACCTTGAAGCCGCGATGGAGGATCGAGCCTTCGCGGGGCAGCGCGCGGTCCTGCTGCCACTGGCGCAGCGCCCACAGCACGAACCGTTCGCTCACCGGCAAGGCGCAGGCGCAATCGGCTTTCCCGCAGCCCGGATTCGGCTTGCTCTGCAAAGCGCTAAGCCGCTGTTGCTGAATGGTTTGCATGGCCTCACCAAAAGTTGAAGGAACTTGACGGGAACGGCAGTTTATGCAATTGAGAGTCGTTCGCAAACACTTTTATCGAGCGCAGTGAGAGACGCCATGAACGAGATGACCCGGCCGCGGGTGTTGGAGGCGCAGAGCGACAGGCTGGAAGTGACCCTTCCCGCCGTCGAGAGCGCCGCGCTCCTGCAGGGACGGCGTGAACTCGTGATCCGCCACGGCACCGTGATGTACCGACTGCGCCTCACTTCCTCGAACAAGCTCATCCTGACGAAATAGTCCGAAACCCCGAGGGGCCATCCCTCCTCGGCTAAACTGCCCAGCCAGCGGGCCCGCGAGGGACCCCAGCAAGCCAGGCGTCCTTTTTTTATTCTTGGGGACCTGGCTCACATGAAGCTGCGCACCGTCTACGCGCTGATGGCCACAACGGCGATCAGTGCACCTCTGAGCTTACCCGCCTGGGCACAAGCGCCGACGGCTCCGGCCACCGCCGATCCGACGCAGGCACCGCCCGCCCCCCAGGCGGTGCCCACCCAACTGGATGCCGTGACGACGGCCGCCATGCGCAGCCGCAGACCGCTCGACGACGTACCGGCCACCGTTTCCGTGATCACGACCGAGAACATCGATCGCGAGAACATGCAGGACATCCGCGATCTGGTTCGCAACGAGCCCGGCGTCACCGTCGGCAACAGCCCGAACCGCGCCGGTTTCCAGAACTTCGTGATCCGCGGCATCGGCGGCAACCGCGTCCTGCTGATGGTCGACGGCATGCGCACGCCCGACTTCCCCGACAGCAACCAGGGCGCCGGCACCTATTCGCGCGAGCAGCCCGACCTCGAGGACATCAAGCGGGTCGAGATCATCCGCGGCCCCGCCTCGGCCCTCTACGGTTCCGACGCGATCGGCGGCGTGGTGGCCTACACGACCAAGGATCCCGGCGACTACATGCGCGCCGGCAAGGACGCCTATGCCAGCGCCAAGGCCGCCTATAGCGGCGCCAACCTGCAGTTTACCGAATCGTTCACCGGCGCCGTCCGCTCGGGCAACGTCGAGTTCATGGGCATCTACACGCGGCGCGATGGGCAGGAGTTCCAGCCGGCCCAGACGACGGTCAGCCCGAACCCTACGATGTGGTCCAGCAACAACTTCTTTGCCAAGCTGGTGATCAAGCCGACCGAGGTCGACACGATCCGGCTCACCGGCTCCTACAATCAGAGTACCCAGAGCACCAACGTGCTCAGCGCCGTCGGCACCTTCCCCAGCCTGTTCGCGCGGGTCTACGACGAATGGGGCCAGGACTACACCAACACCTACCGGCTGAGCGCCCAGTGGGAGCACAACGCGCCGATCGGTTTCGTCGACCGGCTGAGCTTCCTCGCCTACTTCAACTCCGTCTACACGCAGGCCGATACCTATACGCTGCGCGGCGGAGTCACCAGCGTCGTCCCGAGCAATGCCCGCACCTCGCAGTTCTACTACACGCAGAACGTGAGCGGCGCCGAACTGCAGATGCACACCGATCGCAACATCGGCGGCCTCGACAACTTCTTCACCTATGGCGCGAGCTTCTCCTGGACGACGACGACCCGGCCGCGCAACCGCACGCAGATCACCCTCGCGACCGGCGCGACCACGAACTCCGTCGGCGGCGAGCTGTATTCAAACAAGAACTTCCCCGACACCGACACGGTGCAGGCCGGCATCTACGTGCAGGACGAGATCAGCGCGCTGGGTGGCCGTCTGAAGATCACCCCGGCGGTGCGCCTCGACTACTACAGCATGACTCCCAATCCCGATAAGTACTTCTGGAACTCGACGGGCGCCACGCTCAACGCCGTGCCCTCGGCCACCACCTACGTCTCGGCCTCGCCCAAGCTCGGCCTGCTGTATCACTTCAACGACACCTATTCGGGATACTTCCAGTATGCGACGGGCTTCCGCGCGCCGCCGTACGACAACGCGAACTTCGGCTTCACCAATGCCGCGGCGTTCTACCAGATCCTGCCCAACGCCAACCTGAAGCCCGAGACGGCCAACTCCTTCGAAGTCGGCCTCCGCGGCAAGTACGAGAACGGATCGAGCTGGCAGCTCACCGGCTTCTACAACCTCTACAACAACTTCCTCGAGACCGCCGTGGTCGGCATGGTCGGCCCGGTCACGCAGTACCAGTACGTCAACCTCACCAACGTGACGATCTGGGGCATCGAGGCGCGCGGCGAATACCGGTTCGCGCCGGAATGGGCGGTCGCCGGCTGGACCGCCTTCGCGCAGGGCACCGACACGAGGACCGGCCTGCCGGTCGACTCGGTGTCGCCGTGGACCACGCAGGCGCGCATCCGCTACGGCTTCGACAAGGGCATCGTGGCGCAGCTCATCGGCACGGTCGCGGCGACCCATACCCAGGTCAGCAGCCCGACCTACTTCCAGGCGCCGGCCTATTTCACTCTCGACGCCACCGTCGGCTACGTCCTCAACGACCACTTCAAGTTCAATGCCGGCGCGTTCAACATCACCAACGCCAAGTACTGGAACGCCCCGGACACGATCGGCATCTCGCCGACCAATCCGCAGCTCGATCTCTACGCCCAGCCCGGCCGCTATTTCGGCGTCAACCTCCTGGCCAAATGGTAGTCCCGGCAGCCCTCTCTGCCGAGCGACTGCCGGCGCCACCGGCACGCGGTCCGCGCGTGCCGGTGGCGTTGTCGCTCGCACTGCATGGGCTGGCCCTCCTTCCCCTCCTTCTCGCCGGCATGTCGGGCAGCAGCGCCAACGACGACGAGCCGGCGCTTATGGTCGAACTCTCGCTCGCGGCGCCGACCGCCGGCCCCGCGGCGGAGGCCGATCAGCCCGAAACACTCCCCGAACCGCAGCAGCCTCCCGAGCCGCCGACGCCGCCGGTCGAGCAAACAGAAGCGGCACCGGAGCCCAAGCCGGAGCCACCCCCGCCGCCGCAGGAGGTCGCCGCCACGGAACCCGAGATCAAACTCGATCTGCCCCCACCCGATGAACCGCCACCGCCGACCGCCGCCGAGATGAAGCCCGTCGCGCCCCCCAAGCCCAAGCCGCCGCAGCCCAAGCCGGCGGCGGCGCCGCGCCCGACAGCGCAGGCCGCGGCCACAAAGGCTCCCTCCCCCGACCTCGGCAACGCCAGCGTTACGCAGCAACAGGCCGCCGCCTCGTCGTCGCTCGTCGTGTTCGAGGGAAAGCCACGCTTCCGGATTCCGCCCACACCGGCCGTGTATCCGCCGCGCTCGATCGAACTCGGCCAGCAGGGCGAGGTCATGGTGCGCGTCCGCCTGGAACCGGACGGCGCCGCTGCCGAGATCGTGCTGTGGCGCAGCAGCAATTTTCCCCTGCTCGACCGCGCCGCGCTCACCGCGGTGCGCGGCTGGCATTTCCTTCCGGCCCTGCGAGACGGCCGCCCGGTCGCCGCCTGGGTCGAAATCCCGGTTCGGTTTCATCTTCGTTGAAAGGACAGTCTGATGCTCTCATCCCCGAATACCGACCTTGCCGCCCGCTGGAACACCCTGCGCGGCGAGAAGCCCGCGCTGCGCATCCGCGATGCGGCGGCGACGCTCGGCGTCAGTGAAGCCGAGCTGGTGGCACTGGGCGTGGGCAAGACCGCGACCCCGTTGAAGGCCGACTGGCGCGGCATCCTGAACGACATGCAGGAGGTTGGCCGCGTGATGTGCCTGACCCGCAACGAACATTGCGTGCATGAGCGCCACGGCCGCTTCGAGGGCGTCGACGTGAAGGCCCCGCACGGGATCGTGCTCGGCCCGGACATCGACCTTCGCCTGTTCCTCGGCTCGTGGAAGCACGGCTTTGCGGTGCGCGAGCCGCTGAAGCAGGGCGAACGGCTCAGCCTGCAGTTCTTCGACGGTGCCGGCGACGCGGTGCACAAAGTCTACGCGACCGAAGAGACCGACCGTCCGGCTTTCGACGCGCTGATCGCGCGCTACACGGCGACACCGGACGACATGAAGATCGTCGCACGCACGGCCGACGCGATCGACCGTCCCGATTCGGAGATCGATGTCGAGGGCCTGCGCGCCGCCTGGCTCGCCATGAAGGACACGCATGAATTCTTCGGCATGCTGGGCAAATTCAAGGTCGGTCGCGTGCAGGCGCTCCGGCTGGTCGGCGAGGATCTCGCCCGCGAACTGCCGGTGCGCGCGCTGCGGGCCGCCTTCGAGGCGGCGGCCGCCGACGGCACGCCCATCATGGTCTTCGTCGGCAGCCATGGCTGCATCCAGATTCACACCGGCCCGGTGAAACGCCTGGTCGAGGCTCACGGCTGGTTCAACGTCCTCGATCCGGACTTCAACCTGCACCTGCGCGAAGGCGGCATCGCCCGCGTCTTCTCGGTCCGCAAGCCCACCGAGGACGGCATCGTCACCTCGATCGAAGCCTTCGACGCGCGAAATCGCAACGTCCTGCTGATGTTCGGCGCCCGCAAGCCCGGCAAGCCGGAGCTCGAGGCCTGGCGCAGCATCGTGGCGAACGTCGAGAAGCAGGCGGCCTCCTGATGAAGCGCCGCACCGCCCTCGGCCTGGGACTGGGCGCGGCGGCCGCCGCCGCCTTTCCCGCCAATGCGCAGCAGCCGCCCCGCATCGTGTCGGTCGGCAGCTCCATCACCGAGATCGTCTACGCACTGGGCGCCGAGAAGATGCTGGTCGGCGTCGACACGACCAGCCTGTATCCCGAGGCCGCGCGGAAGCTGCCGCAGGTCGGCTACATGCGCGCCCTGTCGGCCGAGGGCGTGCTGTCGCTGAAGCCGACCCTGATCATCGCGACCACGGCAGCCGGTCCGGCGGGCGCGCTCGACCAGCTCAAGGCCACCGGCATCGAGGTCATGATCCTGCCCGACCTCTATGACTATGACAGCGTGATCGCCAAGATCGCCGCCATCGCCAAGGTGACGGGCAGGGTCGCCGAAGCCGACGCGATGATCGCCAAGGGCCGCGAGGCGATGCAGTCCCTTGCAGACAAGCTGGCAGCGGCGAAGAGCCATCCGCGCGTGCTGTTCCTGCTGTCGATGACCGGTGGGGCGCCGCAGGCCGCGGGCCGCGACACCGCCGCCGCCGGCATCATCAAGCTGGCGGGCGGCACCAACGCCGTCGATGGCTATGCCGGCTACCGGCCGCTGACACCGGAATCGGTCATCTCATCCAGGGCCGACTTCGTCCTGGTGACGCGCCAGACCGTCGAGGCGATGGGTGGCAAGCAGGCCATCCTCGACCAGCCGTCGCTCAACCGCACGCCGGCCGGCAAGGCCGGCAGAATCATCGAGTTCGACACGCTGCTCCTGCTGGGCTTCGGTCCGCGCACACCGGAGGCGGCCCGGGAACTGGCCATGGCGCTGCATCCAGACCTCGCCCGCGCGCCGTGACGGCGCTCGCCCTGCGCCGTCCGATCCCGCTGTTCGCCCTCGCCGCCCTGGCGAGCGTGTTGGCCAGTCTCTGCATCGGCGCCTTCCCCGTCGGCTTCGGCCAGTTTCTGTCGGCCATCGGCTTGTCCAACACGCCGCTCGACGACACTACGGCCGCCGTCCTTTATGCGATCCGCGCGCCGCGCGTGTTTGCGGCCTTCGCCGTCGGCGCCGCACTGGCGGCCGGAGGGGCCGCGATGCAGAGCCTGTTCCGCAACCCGCTGGCCGACCCCGGCCTGCTGGGCGTGTCGAGCGGCGCCGCCCTCGCCGCCGTGTCGACGATCGTGCTGGGCGAGAAGGTGATGCATGTCGTGCCCCCCGACTTGCGCCCCTGGTGTCTGCCGATCGCGGCCTTCCTCGGAGGGCTCGCGGCCACGGTCGTCGTCTACCGCGTCGCCGCGCGCGAAGGCGTGACCCTGGTCGGCACGTTGCTGCTGGCGGGAATCGCGATCAACGCACTGACGTCGGCGGGCATCGGCATGCTGGTCTTCGTCGCCGACGACCAGCAGCTGCGCACGTTGATTTTCTGGACGATGGGCGGCTTCGGCTCGGTGACCTGGGTTGCGATCATGCCCGCCTTGTTGATCCTCCTCGTCAGTGTGCCGACGCTGCTGCCCACCGCGCATCTGCTCGACGCCCTGGCGCTCGGCGAACGCGAGGCCGGTCATGTCGGCGTCGATGTCGAACGCCTCAAGAGGCGGCTCGTGGCGCAGGTGGCGCTCGCGGTCGGCGCCGGCGTGGCGATCTCGGGCATCGTCGGCTTCGTCGGCCTGATCGCGCCGCACATCGTGCGCCTGTTGCTCGGCCCCTCGCACCGTACCCTGCTGCCGGCGGCCGCCCTGTTCGGGGGCGCCTTCCTCGTGCTGACCGATGCGCTGGCCCGCATCATGGTCTCGCCGGCCGAGCTGCCGATCGGCGTGCTCACGGCACTGGTGGGCGGTCCGTTCTTCCTGTGGCTGCTGGCCAGCCGTGCCGCGCGAGGCGGACTATGAAGTTGCTTCAGGCCATCGGCATCGAGGTGCGCGCGCGCACCAAGTCGCTGCTGCGCGACGTCACGCTCGACGTCGCACCGGGCGAGTTCGTCGCGATCATCGGACCGAACGGCGCCGGCAAGAGCACCCTGCTCAATGCGCTTGCCGGCGACCGCGCCCTGTCTTCCGGCGAGATCCTGCTCGACGGACGGCCGTTGACCCACTGGAGCAAGCTGGAGCTGGCGCGCCGTCGCGCCGTGCTGCCGCAGCATTCGGCCGTGGCCTTCGACTTCACCGGCCTGCAGATCGCCATGCTGGGACTGCTGGCCTTTCGCGGCACCCTGTCGGAACGGCAGATGCAGGCGGTGGCGGAAAAAGCGCTCGCCGAGACGGAGGCGCTCGCCTTCGCCGCCCGGCCCTACACCGTTCTGTCCGGTGGCGAACGGCAGCGCGTCCAGCTCGCCCGCGTGCTGGCTCAATGCGACGCCGATCCCGCGGCCACGCCGTTTCTGCTGCTCGACGAGCCGATCACCGGCCTCGACCTCTCGCACCAGCATGCGGCCCTCGCCAGCGCCCGGCGCCGCGTCGACCGGGGGCTGGGCGTACTCGCCGTGCTGCACGACCTCAACATGGCGGCGCGCTATGCCGACCGCGTCGGCATCGTCGAGAATGGCCGTGTGACAAATCTGGGACCGACCCGGCAGACGCTCGACCCGGAGAGGCTCTCGGCCGTGTTCGCGACACCCATTGTGCAAATCGAGGCCGCCGGCGGAACGGCCTTCCTCAGCCCCGGCTGATTCACCGTGGTTCGGTGTTCAATCCGACATAAACCCGCCGGATTCGAACGATGTTATGATGCCTCAGCCAGTATTCATTATTCCGGCCCCAGGCATCCATGGGCGAACGCCCCACTTTGTTGATGACGACGCGACTGGGCGTGCGCCCTCTGGGCGTGCGGGGCGAACCGCTGCATGCGGTCGCCGGACAGTTGCTGTCCGTCATACGCCGTCGCCTGGGAGACGGTCCGGCTGACCTGCTGGCCGATCCGCAGCTCCGCGAGTCGGGTGACGGCATCGACTGGTATGCGGCGCGCAGCGGTACCGTCCAGCGCCTCGGCGAACTGGACGAGACCCAGCGCACGGAAGTCCTGCGCATCGTCGAGGATCATCTCGCGTCCATCCGGTCGCTGGGCGCGCAGCTCATGGGCTCGCAGACCAGCGAAGAGGCGCGGCTGATCGGGCGCTCGCTCGAACTGTCGACGTCGCGCCCCTCCGACGATTTCGTGTTCGTGGTCGATGGACAACCGGTGATCGTCGCCTGGGGCTACGAAGCCGACGCTGCGGCAGGCCTCCAGGCCTTCCAGCTGGCGACGGTTCCCGCGGCGGCGCGGCCCGAAGCCGTGTTTGCCAGTGCACCGGCGGCAATGCTCCCGGCGACTCGCATCGTCGGTTGGGCACCCTGGTTCAGCGCCCTGCTGTTCGGCCTGCTGCTGCTCCTCCTCCTGCTGTTGACCTCGTGGCTTCTGCGCGCCTGCGTGCCGGTCGATCCGACCGTGAACATCGCAACGATCGAGACGCCGGCGCCACCGGCGCCCGAGGCCCCACCCGACCCGACGCCGCTGCTGAAGGCGGCGCTGGAATCGGCCGGCGATGAGGAGCAGAAGCTCAAGGCCGAGCTCGCATCGCTGCAGGCCGAACTCAAGGACAAGCTCGAACAGTGCAAGCCGGTCGAGCCGCCCAAGCCGCCACCCGCCCCGCCGCCCGTGGCCAAGGTCGAACCGCCGAAGCCGCCTCCTCCAGCCCCAAAGCCACAGCCGCCACAGCAGGCGTCCGCGCCGCCCGTCAATCGGCCGCCGCCGGGCCAGCTTCCCTGCGACTGGTCGGGTGATTCCGGCGGCGAGGGCGTAACGCGCAACAAGCATTATCTCGGCGACAAGCCGGGCTTCGTGGCGCTGAACTATCAGCTCTTCGTGCGGCCCGACGACATCAGGGTCATGTACCGCGGCCAGAACATTGCCGGCACCGGCGGCCCACGGAGTGGCCGCGGTGGTTTCGGGTTCGACTGGAATCCGGTCGCGGGGGATTATTCGGTCGACGTGATCGTAACGGGTGAACAATGGGGCACGCGCTGGAACTACGCGATTTCCTGCCCCCGTGGCAGCAGACGGTGAGGAACTGAGATGGCCGCAGGTCCGCTTCTCGTCAGTGAACCGCTGCAGCGTTACCGAGCGCTCGGGCTCGCGGGCGATCCGGTGTGGCGCGCCGCGGGACAGCTGCGCGCCGCCATCGCCGCGCGTCTCTCGCGCGAACATGCCGAGCTTCTGGCCGTCCCCGAGGCCGAGCCGAGTGGTCGCACGATCAACTGGTATGCGCCGTTCGACGGCGACGTGAGGCGCCTCGGCGATCTTGGCGAGGCCGAGCGTCGCGAGATGCTCGACAGGGTGCACCGCCTGCACGGCGAGATCGCAGGCCTGGCGACCCAGATGGAAGCGGTGGAGCGTTCCAACGCCGAACGCAACTTCGCACGCCTGCTGCGTCAGGCGCTCACCGCGCCGGGCGAAGAGACGCTCTACGTCGTGGACGGCCGTCCGGTGATGACCTTCTGGGGCTTCACCGCCGATGCCGCCCTGCCCGGCGTGTTCCTGCCGAGCCTGCCGCCTGCCGTTGCGCCGCGCGTCGCCGCCGC
Source organism: Reyranella sp. (assembly GCA_044377795.1). GTDB lineage: Bacteria > Pseudomonadota > Alphaproteobacteria > Reyranellales > Reyranellaceae > Reyranella. The sequence continues at coordinate 10,162 of JBILYJ010000128.1, forward strand.
GCCGCAGCTCGGACGGCCGGAAGCAGTGATGGCCTCGGCGCCGGCCCTTGCCGCCGTCGCGGCCCCGCGCACCGTGTGGTGGCAATGGTTGCTGCTCGGCGTCGTGCTGATGCTCATCCTGGCGCTGCTCGCCTGGCTGGTGCGGCCCTACCTGCCGCGCATCGAGCCCTACATCGAGGCGGAGGCACGCGAGCGCGCCTTGGGCTTTGCCGTCCGCCAGCCCATGGAACTGCAGCAGACCCGCGTCGCGACCCTCGTGCAGGACAATCAGGAACTGCGCCTCGAACTGGCCCGTCTCGCCGACGAGCTGTCACGCCGCGGCGGCGATTGCGCCGCCGGCATCATCGGACCGGGCGGCCTGATCGTCGGCTCCATCGGCGGGCCACCGATCGAGCGCGGCGCCGGCCCAGATCCCGGCATCGCCGCAAACGACCCGACGAAGGATCCGAACAAGCCGGGGACCACGGGCGCCGACGTGAAGGGACCCGACGAGCAGAACAAGGACAAGAACGCCGCGGCGCCCAACAGTCCGAAGAACGATGCCGGCAACAACAAGAAGGACGAGCCCAAGCCGATGGTCGTGCCGCCCGAGGCCAAGCAGAAGCAGGACCTCGCCTTCCTGAAGGGCGACTGGCGCTCGCGCACCGGCCTTGCCACCGCGACCGGCGAGAAGGATCTGCGGCCGAACTACACGCTCGACGACAAGGGCAAGGGCAAGGTGTCCTTCACCCAGAAGAACGGCGCCACCTGCGAGGCGCCCGCCGAGGCACGCTGGGACGGCACCAAGCTGGTGATCGAGGAAAAGAGCAATCCGCGCTGCAGCGACGGCAAGACCTACGCCCGCAACACGGTGAACTGCGAGATCGGCGCCGACGGTGCCGCACAATGCAAGGGCAGCCAGCCCGGCGACCCGCGCAGCTACCAGGTGCAGATCGGTCGTTGAGACCTTACATACACATGATGATGGCCGTACCGGATTGACATGAGCGACCTCGCCCGCCTGCCGAGCTATCCCAGCCCGACGACGCTGATTGCCCGCTCCGGCATCCAGTTCCTCGACTTCGGGTTCGATCCGGTGCGCCTCAAGGTGCGCGAATGGGGCTTCCATGACGCCGCCGCCTCGAACGCGGTCGACGACCTGGTGCAGCTCGATTTCGACGAGGGCCGCGGCCAGTACGAAGTGGTGGAGAATGGCCGCCGTCGCGCCGCCGATCCGAACCTTGTCATCACGGCGAAGGACGCGCTCGCGCCCTTCCTCGACAAGTGGGT